>CAJKRH010000031.1 GCA_905202255.1 uncultured Ruminococcus sp. | reverse complement strand
GACATCATGTTTTCGGGAATATACGATATAGATGCGGATTTTCTCAAAAGCAGGGGAATCGACACCGTAATTCTCGATATAGACAATACACTCGTCACATACGGCGACCCGGAGCCGACGGAGCCTGTCTGCCGCTGGATAGAGGGGTTACGCTCGGCTGGGCTGAATATCGCCGTCGCTTCAAATAACAAAAAGGAACGCGTCGAGCTTTTCTGCCGCAAAATAGACACTTTTTTTACATACGGCAGCGGTAAGCCCTCGGGAAAATGCGTTCGGCTCTGCTGTGAGAAATTCGGCACGGTGCCGGAGCGGTGCGCCGTCATCGGCGACCAGATATTCACGGATGTGCTCTGCGCAAGGCGCGCGGGCGCATATGCCGTGCTCGTCACGCCGCTGAAATACAAAGAAAATCTCTTTTTCAAATTCAAAAGGCTGATGGAAAAGCCTTTTATACAAGCGTATAAAAGAAAGGAAAAACGCGCAAAACGCAGAAAGGATAAGGGAAAATGATAATCTCATGCATTCACATTCAGAGCTTCGGCAAGATAAACAATCTGACTCTGGAGCTTGACGGCGGCATCAATATCATAACGGGTGAAAACGAATCCGGCAAGAGCACGATATGCAATTTCATCAAGTTTGTTTTCTACGGGCTCCCTTCGAAAACCGAGGAAAAGCAGAAATGCATCAGTTGGGAAACCTCGCGCGCGGCAGGCTATATCATTTTCAGCGAGGACGGAATGCAGTACCGCGTGGAACGCGACGCCGTGATGACGACCTCGGCGGAGGGCAAGGTCAGCTTCTCAGAGAAATGCACTATATATGATAACGAAACAAACAATCCCTGCCTGCGGGGAAAAAATCCGGGCGAAGAGTTTTTCGGCGTGCCGGAGAGCGTATTTGAGAGCACCGCATATATACGCCAGCTCGGCGAAAGCAAAATAGGCGGCAGAAGTCTCCTCGAAGCATCGGAGAACATTCTCTTCTCCGGCGACGAAAGCGCGGGAACGAAAAAGGCGCTGAAAAAGCTCGATGAGGCGAGAAAATTTCTCTGGCATAAGAACAAAAGCGGCGGCAAAATACACGATATGCAGGAAAATCTCGATTCCCTCGAAGAGAGGATAGACGCTTCGAAATCGACGGGCGCGAGACTCATTTATCTCGACGGAAGAAAGCGCGAACTCACGCAGTCCGCCGAAAAAGCCGAAAAAGATGCGGCGGTGATAAAAGAAGAGCTGGATACATACGAGCGCTTCTCGATTAAGCAGGCTTACCGCAAATGCGTAAAGACAAAGCGCGATGCTGAGGAGCTGGAGGCGCAGAGAGAGAAGCTCTGCGATGCCTCGGCGACAGGCGGCGTGCACATATACAAAAGCGAATATACAGAGCGTCTGCGCGCTTATCAGAGCGAGCTGAAAATAGCAACGGCACGCTACGAGGACGCCCGCACCGAGATGGAAGCGGCAAGGAAGAGACTCGGCGATATGAACGAGAAACTCGCCGTTTTCGAGCGGTTCGGCTCCGCGGAAAAGCGCGACGCGCTCGTGCACAAGGTTGAAGAAGATAAAAAGGCACTCTCATCAAGAAAGACGGTGAGTCTCATCGGGCTTATCGGCTCGGCTGTTTTCGCATCGCTTTTCGTGGCATCGTTCATAATAGGCGAAGGCGGCTCCGCGGCAATAAAGACGGTTTTTGCCGTACTCGCGGCTCTCTGCGCGCTTTTCTGCGCGGTTGGCTTTATCATGGCAGGCGGCTATGCCAAGCGCATACGGCGCGTATGCTCCATGTTCGGTTGCGCGGACTACGGCGAATTTGACGAGCTTGTCAAAGCCTCGAAAAAAGACGAAGCGGCGCTGATGTATATCATCGAGGGCAAGCGCGGCGCCGAAAGCAAATTTGACGAAGCGTCCGCCGCGCTCAACAAGACAAGCGCCGCCATCATCCGCGCACTTGAGGCTGCAGGCTTTGAAATCTTTGATAATACCGCGCTTTCGCTCGACAGAGCTATCGCAAAATGCGACGAGAAGCGCAGTGAGATAGAAAAACTCGAGATAATGATAAGAGAAAAGAAGAAATCGGCGGAAGAATATGCGGCGGCTCTCGCATCTTATCCCGATGAACTGATAGCGCAGTCGGCAAAGGAGGACTTCCCTCCCGAACTCGAAAGCTACGACTACAGAAAGAGAAAGCGCGACTACGAATTTTTAACGCGTTCCGCCGCTTCCTCAAAAGAACGGATATACGAGATAGAAAAGGAATATACCGAGCTCAATGCCAATGGCGAAAACCCCGTGAAGCTGGCTCCCGAAGCTGAGGCGCTCAAAGGAAACATCGCCGCACTCACGGAGAAATTCGAAGCTTATGTTCTCGCCATAGAAGCTATGGAATCCGCCTCGGGCAAACTGCGCGAGGGCATCTCGCCGAAGCTTGCGAAAACGGCGGGCAAGGTCATGTCCAAGCTTTCCGGTGGCAAATATAAGTCGCTCGGCGTGGACGGCGATTTCGCGATGAGTTATTTCGACGGGATAACGCACGGCGTGGACAGCCTCTCCGCGGGCACTATGGATATCGCTTATCTCAGTCTGCGCATAGCGCTCATGGACCTGCTCTGCAAAAAGAGCGTGCCTCCATTTATCTTTGACGAGAGTTTTGCGCGGCTCGACGATACGCGCCTTGCGAACACGCTGGAGCTGCTTTACCGTCTCTACGGAGAATACGGTCAGTGCCTGCTCTTCACCTGCCACGGGCGCGAGCGCGAAATCATGAAAAGTATAGGTGCCTTCAGGCAAATCGACATTTAATACAAAAGTATAAAAAGCGGTTTCCGTGCTTTGACGAAATCGCTTTTTTGCGATTTTTGTCTTGACTTTTCATGCGCCCGAGTATATACTGTTTTGTATATTAAGTGAGGCGTAAACGGAGGAAATATGTCGAAGAGCGTTATCGACAATAATTATTTCGGCACGGAGCGCATAGGAAAAATCCTTTTGCGGATAGCTCCGCCCGTGATGCTGGCTCAGCTTATCCAGTCGCTCTACAATATAGTGGACAGCTTTTTCGTCGGCAAATATTCGGACGATGCGCTGACAGCGCTGACGGTTGTTTATCCGCTGCAGCTGATAATAGTCGCGCTTGCCGTCGGCACGGGCGTCGGCGTGAATACATACATGGCTCGCAAATACGCGCAGGAGCGCGAAAAGGAAGCAAACGGTACAGCAGGCGCGGGGCTGATACTCGCGCTTGTCTCGTGGGCGATTTTTGCCGCCGTTTCCGCGCTTATCATGCGCCCGTATGTCATGACCTCGGCAAAATCCCCGCAGGCGATAGAGGACGCCGTCACATACGGAAATATAGTCTGCATCGGCAGTCTCGGCGCTTTCCTCGAGGGCATATGGTCAAAGGTGCATCAGTCGCGCGGCAATATGCGCCTGCCGATGATAGCGCAGGTGGCGGGCGCGCTGACAAATATCGTTTTTGACCCGCTGATGATATTCGGCATAGGTCCCTTTCCCGAGATGGGTGTCGCCGGAGCGGCATACGCCACTGTGCTCGGGCAGGTCGTTTCGGCTGTCATCGTCGGCATAAAAGGCTTTCGCCGTCCGCCCGCGGTGCACGATTTCCCGCATTATGCAAACCGCATATATTTCTACGGATATTCTTCCATCATCATGCAGGCGCTCTATACGGTCTATATCGTGGGTCTGAATGTGATACTCGCGAAATTTTCCGATTCCGCCGTCACGGTGCTCGGGCTTTACTACAAGATGCAGGGCTTTTTCTTCATTCCGCTTATCGGGCTCGAAACCTGCATTGTGCCTGTGCTGAGCTTCAATTACACAAGAAAAGAGTATCGGCGATGCCGCGATACGATGAATGCTTCCTTTGCCGTATCGGCTGTATTCATGGTCATCGGCATAGTGTGCTTCTGTTTCTTCCCGCAGCTGCTGATAAGCATTTTCTCATCGAATGCCGAGGTGCATGAGATAGGAAATGTCGCTTTCCGCATAATAGGAACAAGCTTTATACCCGCGGTATTTTCGCTGATGATACCCGTTTTCTTCCAGGCGATAGGCGCAGGCAAGACAAGCACACTGCTTGTTTTGATTAGGCAGATATTCTGCCTTGTGCCGATATTCCGGCTTTTCTCATTCATCGGGCTGAACTATACATGGCTTTCTTTCCCCATATCGGAGAGCATCGCGGGCGGTGTCGGCATAGTGCTGTATGTCCGCACGCTGAAAAAATGGAAAGCGGAAAAAGACAACGCCGCGCTTTTGCAGGCGGAAAAGGAGTGAACTATTTTGAAAAGATTAGGACTCATAGGAAAGAAGCTCGGGCATAGCTTTTCCCCGCAGATTCATGCCATGCTCGGCGATTACGAATATCGCCTCTACGAGCTTGAGAGCGAGGAGCTTATCCCCGAGTTCATAAAAACCTCGGGGCTTGACGGCTTCAATGTCACCATCCCCTATAAGCAGGCGGTCATCCCTTATCTCGATGAGCTGACTCCAGCCGCAAGCGAAATAGGCGCGGTCAATACGGTCTACAGACGCGACGGCAGGCTTATCGGCGACAATACCGACTGCGTCGGCTTTGCCTACACGGTAGCAAGCTCGGGCGCGGATGTTCGCGGCAAAAAGACGCTCGTTATCGGAAACGGCGGCGCATCAAAGGCAGTCTGCCATGCACTCCGCGCGGCGGGTGCCGATGTGCACATCCTCACGCATAAGGAAAATACCGCCGAGGGCATAAAGCCCTATCTCGACAGCAGAATAATAGTCAATACCACACCCGTCGGCATGTTTCCGAAAAACGGTGAGATGCCGGTAGACATATCGCTTTTCGGCGAGTGCGAATATGTTTTCGATATCATATTCAATCCCGCGAAAACGGCTCTCATGCTCGAGGCGAAAAAGCGCGGCATACCTTGCAGAAACGGGCTTCCCATGCTTGTTTCGCAGGCGAAACGCGCCGCCGAACTTTTCATGGAATGCGAGATAGCTGACAGCGAAAACGAGCGCATAATCCGCGAGATTTCCGGCAAAGAGGAAAACATCGTTCTCGTCGGAATGCCCGGCTGCGGCAAGACGACTGTAGGAAGGCTCATCGCAGAGCGGCTCGGCAAGGGATTCATCGATACCGACGACGAGATAGCCGCGCATGGCAAAACACCCGAAGAAATAATCACCGAGAGCGGCGAAGCGGCTTTCCGCCGCGTAGAGAGTGAGATTGTCTGCGAGGTGGGAAAGAAATGCGGCTTTGTGATAGCCACGGGCGGCGGCGTTGTCACCGTTGCAGAAAATTACGCACCTCTCGCGCAGAACGGACGCATCGTATTCATAAACCGCGATATCTCTTCTCTCGCGCGCGACGGCAGACCGCTCTCCCGCGGCGACGGCGCACTTGAGAAGCTTTTCTCGGCGAGACTTCCGCTCTATCGCGCCTTTGCCGACACGGAAACGGACGGAAATATGAGCGCGGCGGAGGTTGCCGAAAATATAATAAAGGAGCTTGAAAAATGAAAATACTCGTTATCAACGGACCTAATCTCAATATGCTCGGCATACGCGAGCCCGATATCTACGGTAGAAAAACCTATGACGACCTGCTTTCTTATATAAAGGAAGAAGCGGAGAAGCTCGGCGTCGCCGTCGAATTTTACCAGTCAAATCACGAGGGCGATATCGTGGATAAAATTCAGAGTGCCTACGGAAATACGGACGGCATAGTCATAAATCCCGCGGCTTATACGCATACAAGCATCGCCATTCCCGATGCGCTCAAGGCTGTCGGCATCCCGACGGTGGAGGTGCACATCTCAGATATAAACTCGCGCGAGGCTTTCCGCCGTATTTCGTATGTTTCGCCCGTAGCTCTGAAAACGATAGCCGGCAAGGGCTTTGAGGGATACATCCTCGCAATTAACGAGCTCATTTCAAATTGCAAAAATTCTTGAATATATCTTTATATCTGATAAAATTTAGCGTATTTTCCTGTATGTACGCTAAATTTTATTTTATAATCGCAAAAACTTGACAATTTATTTTCCATAGTGTATACTATCTATATATTTTTTATTTTTGGAAGGAAAAAATCAATGGAAAACAAACTGACTAAAAAGTACGGACTGTTCACAGCCATATGTATGGTTGTCGGCATAGTTGTCGGCTCGGGCATCTTCTTCAAGGCGCAGGATATCCTCGATGCCACGGGAAGCAACCTGAAAATAGGCGTACTTGCATGGCTCATCGGCGGCGCGATAATGCTCTTCTGCCTGCTCGCGTTCTCAAGCATGGCGCAGAAATATGAAAAGGTAAACGGTATAGTCGACTATTCCGAGGCACTTGTGGGCAGTAAATATGCCTACTATATGGGCTGGTTTACCACATTCATATATTATCCCGCGATGACAAGCGTTCTCGCATGGGTTTCCGCGCGTTATACACTTGTATTTCTTACCTCGGCAAATCCGAATTTCCCCATGACCATCCCCGCAGCAGAGGGCGGCTGCGTGATAGGACCGGAATGCATGGTTATCATGATGTTCTATCTCTGCATGGCTTATGTTGTAAACAGCATTTCGCCCAAGCTCGCAGGCAAGTTCCAGACGACAACAACCGTCATCAAATTTATCCCGCTTATTCTCATGACCGTCGTCGGCATCATCTACGGACTCTGCAATTCTTCCCATACTCTCGTAGAAAATTTCGCATCATCCGTTGTTCCCGAGGGAAAATCGTTTATGGGTCTGCTCTTCGCCGCCGTATGTACGACAGCCTTTGCTTATGAGGGCTGGATTATCGCGACATCGATAAACGCGGAGCTGAAAAATTCCAAGAAAAATCTGCCGATAGCGCTCACTCTCGGCGGCATAATCATCATCACGATATATGTCGGCTATAATGTCGGCGTTGCGGGCGGCGCTTCAAATGCCGAACTTGTTGAAAAAGGCGCTACCGTCGCATTCAAAAATATTTTCGGCGGTTTCCTCGGAAATCTGCTCAATCTCTTTATCGCCATCTCATGCCTCGGCACGCTGAACGGTCTTATGCTCGCTTCCACGCGCGGCATATATGCCATAGCGGCAAGAAAGCAAGGTCCCGCGCATGAGGTTTTCTCGCAGATAGACGGCAAAACAAATATGCCCAATAACTCGGCTGTTATCGGTCTTGCGGTCTGTGCCGTATGGGGTACATACTTCTATTTTGCAAATCTCGCAGGCGCATGGGGCGGTATCTTCGCTTTCGACTCCTCCGAGCTTCCGATAATCACCATCTATGCCATGTATCTGCCGATATTCATCATGTGGATGAAAAAGGCAAAGGGCGAAAACGCATGGAAGCGTTTCATCCTGCCGATACTCGCGATACTCGGCTCCGTCATAATGGTCGGAACCTGTATATACAAGCATGGCATGCCATGTCTCGGATATCTCATAGTATTTGCGGTCATCATGGGAGTAGGCGGCATATTCCTCCACTGCAGAAAAAAAGTGTCGAAGGAAGACTCCGAGCCTGAAAGCACAACAGAAGCAAAAACAGAATAATTTACTGTATAAAAAACGCAGGGCAAGCCGAAAAATGACTTGCCCTGCAATATATTTCATATGTAATAAAAAATCCAAGCGCATCGGCTTGGATTTTTTTGGAGCGGATTACGGGGCTCGAACCCGCCACCTCGACCTTGGCAAGGTCGCGCTCTACCAAATGAGCTAAATCCGCGTACTTCTCAAAAGCATATAGAGTATACCACAATAGGAGCAAATTGTCAAGTTTTTTTACGATTTTTTTGAAAAAATGTGTAGCTGTATTTTTCGGTAAAGAAAAGTATCAAAAAGTAACCTTTGCTTTATCTTACTTTTCCACTGATTAAGGGAAATGAGCATCTACAAGATAAACGGGCGTGAGTTAAGTTTGTGCGCAGACATAATTAAAGAGATTTATCGTTATTGACACCTCATCCGTCTCGGCGACGCCGTTCAGAGGTGGCTACGCCACCCTGAACCATCCTCTTCTTCACGCAAAAGTACGATAAAAGAAAACTATCTCAAAAATAAAGAGAAGTCGCATGCGACTTCTCTTTATTTTTATATCTCATATCCTATATTCTCTTTCCGAGAATATCAATATACTTGCGATAAAACTCCTCATAATAATCTCCGTCTATCGCATCGCGTATCTTCGCCATAAGTTCATTATAGAAATAGAGATTATGCAGGACGCAGAGGCGCATTCCGAGCATCTCTCCCGCGCGGAGCAGATGACGGATATATGCCTTAGAATAATTACGGCAGGCAGGGCAACCGCAATCGGGATCTATGGGTGTGGGGTCTCGCATGTATTTCTGATTATTTACATTGACTGTTCCCTTCCATGTAAAAATCGTACCATGGCGGGCATTTCTGCTGGGCATGACGCAATCGAAGAAATCCACACCACGCCAAACTGCCTCGAGTATATTTATCGGCGTGCCGACTCCCATGAGGTAACGCGGCTTGTTTTCGGGCATATACGGCTCAACCGCGTCGATTATGCGGTACATTTCCTCCGCGCTCTCGCCCACCGCAAGACCGCCTATCGCATATCCGTCAAGGTCGAGCGCAGCTATATCCTGCATATGACCTATGCGGATATCGTCATATGTTCCGCCCTGATTTATGCCGAAAAGCATCTGATTTCTGTTTATCGTTTCGGGGAGCGAATTCAGTCTTGCCATCTCCGCCTTGCAACGCTCGAGCCAGCGCGTCGTGCGCTCCACGCTCTTCATTACATAATCGCGCGGCGAGGGATTTTCTATGCATTCGTCAAAAGCCATCGCCACTGTGGAAGCGATATTCGACTGAATACGCATGCTCTCCTCGGGACCCATAAAAATCTTATGCCCATCGATATGGCAATTGAAATAAACACCCTCTTCCTTTATCTTGCGGAGCCCCGCAAGGGAAAACACCTGAAAACCGCCACTGTCTGTCAGCACGGGTCTGTCCCAGTTGAAAAACTTATGTATGCCGCCCATATCGCGTATCACATTATCGCCTGGGCGCACATGCAGATGATATGTATTGGAAAGCTCTATCTGACAGCCGATTTCTTTTAAATCCATCGTAGAGATGCCGCCTTTTATTGCGGCGCATGTGCCGACATTCATGAAAACAGGCGTTTCCACCGTTCCGTGTACCGTTTCAAATCTGCCGCGACGGGCTTTTTTATCTTTTTTAATAAGAGTGAACATTTTTATCTACCTCAAAAAATCAAGTTCTGCCGAAGCGCCTGTCCATCTCGCCTTTTGTGAGTTCAAAGGCAACGGGACGCCCATGCGGACAGTATTTTATACAATCGTATCTGAGCAGGTTTTCGCATATCCAGCGGATATGCACATCGTCGTAGTGCCTGCCCGCCTTTATCGCGGCTTTGCAGGAGGTCTGATAGAGTGCGCGCTCAAATACCGTGCGTTTCTTCGTTTCAAGTGCCGCCGGATTATCCGCCGCCGCCGAAACAAGCGTCTGCAAAAGTTCCTTTGCATCGGCGATACCCATATCCTGCGGGACGGCGCGGATAACCATATTTCTGCCGCTTATCTCAAAGAGAAAGCCTACGGCGCTTATCTCCTCGCCGAAGTTCAGCGCGGCGTCAAGTTCCGCGCCCGAGAGCGTCAGCACCTCCGGGACAAGCAAAGCCTGCATATACGGGTCGGAGAGACTCATATTTGCCCTCATCCGCTCGAAATTTATGCGTTCGTGCGCCGCGTGCTTGTCTATTATCAGCATTTTTCCCTCGGTCTCCATGATGATATAGCTCTCGAAAACCTCGCCGACTATGCGATATTCGGGAAGCTCCTTTGCTATATGCCCGCCGATTCTCGCATCGGTATCGCCGTAGAAGCCGTCGCTCGGTTTCGTATCGGTCGCGGTCTCCTTGTCTGCCCCACCGCATGGCTCTGCCGCATTCGGCTCGGTCTTTGCCACAGGAAATCCTGTCGGCGCGCTGACCTTTGCATCTGTTTTTTCCGCATAGGAGAATGTACTCTCCTCATGGAGCGGCTTATTATGCGGCACATCGGCGTATACCCGCTCGGGTGCAAATATCGGCTTTATCTCGTTTGCCGCATAACGCGAAGCCGCCGAACCGAAGCTTTCCGCTTCCGGCTCTGTTCTTGCTTCCGATTTTGATTTTGCTTCAGGCTTTCCCTCTCCGGCATAGCGCAAATCGGGAAGTGCCTCCTGCGTATGCTTCTTTTCATCTATCGGCGCAAAGCCGGAAACGACTTTAAGCTTTTCATCCGTCATCTCGCGCGATTTCTTTATGAGGTCAAAGGCCGGGCGGTTTAATTTTGCATCAAGCGCACCGCGCACCGTATAGTAAACGGCATCAAAGATTTCCTTTTCATTTGAAAATTTCACCTCCAGCTTTGCGGGATGCACATTCACATCCACAGCCGAGGCATGAATCTTCAGAAAGAGCACGCACGAGGGAAATTTTCCCTGCGGGATATACGAGCTGTATGCCGCCTCGAGTGCCGCCGTCATCGTTCTGCTCCGTACAGAGCGCGAATTTATGAAGAAAAGCTGCATGTTCCTGTTTCCGCGGACATTCTCGGGTGTGCTGATATATCCGCCAACGGAGATGCCCCCGCTCCTTGCCGAAGCCTCGGTCATGCGGGAGGCAAAGCCCTTGCCGAAAACGGAATACACCGCATTTTTGAGGTTGCCGTCGCCCGCGGTGGAAAAGCGCATTTCGCCGTCGCATATATAGCGAAAGGCTATCTCGGGATGAGAGAGAGCCATTTTCTCCATGAGGGAGGAGACTGCTATTCCCTCCGAAACATCAGAGCGCAGAAATTTCAGTCTGGCAGGCGTTCTTGCAAAGAGATTTTCGCAGATGACGGTAGTCCCCTCGGGGAAACCGCCCTCCGAAACCTCGGATACGCTTCCGTATTCGCAATGAACGAGCGTGCCCGCCGTCTCGCCGCGCAGATGCGTCATTATCCGCATATCGGTGACGGCGGAGATAGCCGCCATTGCCTCTCCGCGAAAGCCGAGCGTCGTTATCCCCGAGAGGTCAGCCGCCGTATGAATCTTGCTTGTGGCATGGCGGCGCAGGCATGCTACGGCATCTTCCGCGGTCATGCCGCATCCGTCGTCGGTTATGCGCATGAAGGAGACCCCGCCGCGCTTTATCTCGGCGGTGATGCTCCGCGCACCCGCGTCTATTGCGTTTTCCGTAAGTTCCTTTATGACCGAGGCGGGTCGCTCCACGACCTCACCCGCGGCGATAAGGTTCGCCACGCTCATATCGAGAACATTGATTATTCCCATTCGTTTATCCTTTCATCAGGGTATCATTTTTTTGAGTTCGTATACGAGATTCAGCGCTTCGAGCGGAGTCAGCGTATTGATATCCGTTTTTGACAGCTTGTCCGTTATCTCATTTTCCGCCATGCTCCCGAATGAAAGCATCTGCGGCTCGTCCTCCTCCGCCATGCGGTGCGCAGGTGCGGTTTGTGCCGCGCCATCGTCAAGCGAAGAGAGAATTTCCTTTGCACGCCTTACCACGGCAGAGGGAACGCCCGCGAGCTTTGCCACCTCAATACCGTAGCTGTCGTCCGCCGCTCCGCGCACTATCTTACGCAGAAAAACGATATCGTCATGCTTCTTCTTTGCCGCGATATTGTAGTTCACCACGCCGTCAAGCTCATCCTCGAGCGTGGTCAGCTCGTGATAATGCGTGGCAAAAAGCGTTTTCGCGCCTATCTTATTCACCGTATGCTCGGCGACGGCGCGTGCGATGCTCATTCCGTCAAAGGTGCTCGTGCCTCTGCCTATCTCATCATAAATAATAAGGCTCTTTTTCGTCGCGTTTGCAAGTATATATGCCACCTCGCTCATCTCGAGCATGAAGGTGGATTTGCCCATGGCAAGGTCATCCGAGGCACCGACGCGCGTGAATATCTTGTCCACAACGCCTATGTGCGCTTCTTTCGCCGGAACAAAAGAGCCTATCTGCGCCATGATGCAGATAAGCGCCACCTGGCGCATATATGTCGATTTGCCCGCCATATTCGGTCCCGTTATCAGCGCAAAACGATTGCCGCGGCAATCAAGCTCCGTATCGTTGGGGATGAAGAGCGAGTCGCTCGCCGTCTGCTCGACGACGGGATGGCGCCCGTCTTTTATGCAGAGCCTGTCGCTGTAGTCCACGGTCGGTCTCGTATATCCGCTTCTCTGCGCCACCTCGGCAAGCGAGAGGAAAACATCAAGCTTGGAGAGCAGATATGCCGCCTTCTGAATGCGATGGACATTTTCGGCGAGCTTCAGGCGTATATCTGTGAAGAGCTGATATTCCAGCGCAGTCACGCGCTCTCCCGCGCCGAGTATCTGCGCCTCCATATCCTTGAGTTCTTCCGTTATGTAGCGCTCGCAGTTTGCAAGCGTCTGCTTTCTTATATATCTCTCGGGAACGCTCCCGACAAACGATTTTGAAACCTCTATATAGTAGCCGAAAACCCTGTTATAGCCGACTTTCAGCGTGCGTATACCCGTCGCTTCCTTTTCCGTCGCCTCTATATTTTCGATAAGCGACTTACTGCTCGTCATCACAGAGCGCAGATAATCGACATCGGCATTGTAGCCGTCGCGTATGATGCCGCCCTCGCGAACGGAGAAAGGCGGGTCTTCTTTTATGCCCGCTTCTATTATCGCGCGCAAATCCTCCATCGGGTCAAGTTCGGCATATATGCCCGGGAGTTCGCCTGCGGAAAACGAAGATATGATATCGCGTATCGGCGGTATCTTCTCAAGCGTGGCGGCGACGGCACGCAGGTCGCGCGCGTTCGCCGTGCCGTAAACTATTCTTGTTATCAGCCGCTCCAGATCCATGACGCCCGAAAGCTGTTCCGCTATTTCGCCGCGCTCGGCGACGCGTGCGTAAAGCTCCTCCACGGAAGCGAGCCTGCGCTCGATATGATAGGGATTTTTCAGCGGGAAATCTATAAACTTGCGCAGCAGTCGCGCGCCTGCCGCAGTCTTTGTCTTGTCCAGCACCCAGAGCAGTGTGCCCTTCTTCTCGGCGCGGCGCATCGTCTCGCAGAGCTCGAGATTGCGGCGCGTATTCACATCTATCTCCAGATACTGCCCGTCGCGGTAATAATTGAGCGAGCCAATATTGGAAAGGCTTGTTTTCTGCGTCTCCTCAACATAGGAGATAAGCCCGCCGAGAGCGAGAAGTGCGGGATTGTTTTCCGTGAAATCATCGGGCAGAGGCGAAAAATGCTCCTCTGCGGCAGAGAGCGCCGACCCGGCGCGAAAACGGTCGGGCTGAGCCTCGTTTATCGTACAGCGCAGACGCTCGCGCATGAAATCCGAAGCCTCGGGAATAGCCGAGCACGAGCAGGAAAGCACAGCCTCGCGCGGCGCATATGTGCCTATCTCGGAGAGCAGGCGCTGCGCCCTGTTGTCCCCGTCAAACCATGTTGCCGAGGTCTGACCGGTAGATATATCGGCAAAAGCTATGCCGTAGCAATCCGGCGCGGCATATATCGCGCATATGTAGTTGTTTTTCTTTTCATCAAGCAGGGATGATTCCGTGAGCGTGCCGGGCGTTATCATGCGGATGACATCGCGCTTCACAAGTCCCTTGGCAAGCGCGGGGTCCTCCGTCTGCTCGCAGATGGCAACCTTGTAGCCCTTGCCGACGAGCTTGCCTATATACGGGTCTACGGCATGAAAAGGCACGCCGCACATCGGCGCGCGCTCCGGCTCGCCGCAGTCCTTGCCTGTCAGCACAAGGTCAAGCTCGCGCGAGGCTGTCTTGGCATCGTCATAGAACATCTCATAGAAATCGCCCACGCGATACATGAGGATATATTCCCTGTATTTGTCCTTTATATCAAGATATTGCTGCATCATAGGTGTCGGCATTGCTTTTCCTCCGAAAAAAGGTGATTTGTCTTTGTTTTTGCTGTTATTTTACGACCTCGCCCATGAGCGCGTAGGTCAGTGCTTTTGTGATGCGCACATCGGCAAACTGCCCGCGCAGGCTCTCGTCGGCGGGGATATGGACTATCTTATTGCCGCCTGTTCTGCCGGAGAACATCCCGGGGTCGGTCTTGCTTTCGCCCTCCACGAGAACACGGACAACCTTCCCCTCAAGCGGCAGGTTGCAGGCGAGCGCATTTTCCGCCTGAGCCTCAAGAAGCCTTGCAAAACGCGCACTCTTTATCTCATCGGGCACCTGATTTTCCATTTTCGCCGCGGGCGTGCCGTCGCGCTTGGAATAGATGAACGAGAAGAGCATATCGTATCTCACGCGGCGCACCATATCGAGCGTGCACCCGAAATCCTCGTCCGTCTCGCCCGGGAAGCCCACGATGATATCCGTGCTTATCGAGATATCGGGCATTTTTTCACGCATATAATCTATGAGCTCCATATAAGCCGCGGTATCATAATGCCTGTTCATCTCGCGGAGAATCCTGTCGCTTCCGGACTGGAGCGGCAGGTGAAAATGACGCGCTATCTTCGGGTTTGCCGCCATCGTGTCGATAAGCTTATGCGAAGCGTCTTTCGGATGGCTCGTCATGAATCGGATGATGAAATCGCCCTCTATTTTGCAAAGGCGGGCGAGCAGGTCGGCAAAATCGCACTCTCCCTGAAACTCCTTGCCGTAGGAATTGACATTCTGCCCGAGCAAGGTTATTTCGCGGCAGCCGTCGGCGACAAGCGCGCGAACCTCCGCCTCTATATCCTCGGGGCGTCGGCTTCTCTCTCTGCCGCGCACATACGGAACGATGCAGTAGGTGCAGAAATTATTGCAGCCGTACATTATGCTCACCCATGCGCGGGCTTTGCTCTCGCGGCGCACGGGAACACCCTCGGCAAGAACGGCATCGCCCTCATTGGGATAGAACGAGCGCCCCTCAGTCATAGTGTGGTAAAGCATCTCGGACAGTCTCCAGAGATGCTCCGTGCCGAAAACGAAATCTATATAGGGATAGCTTTTCTTTATCTTGTCGCTCATGCTCACCTGCGAAACCATACAGCCGCATACGCCGATGATGAGCGCGGGATTTTTCTCCTTTAAGTGCTTGTAGCCGCCTGTTATCGAGAGTGCCTTTTTCTCCGCATGGTCGCGGACGGCGCAGGTATTGACTATTATCAGGTCGGCATCCGCCGCCTCGGAAACGATATTATAGCTCATATCGGCAAGAGTGCCCGCTATGCGCTCGCTGTCCGCTTCATTCTGCTGACAACCGTATGTTATGACGCAGGCATTTTTGCCTCCGCTTATCATCGCGGAAATGCTTCTCGCATATTCATGCTGTTTTTCCATTTCCGCTTCCGTTATTATTCTCTTTTTTCCGCTTTCCATCTCGCAAACAAAGCCCTCTCCACTATAGTTATATATACATAGATATTATAATATATCTCGCTGTCAAAATCAAGAGGAATTTGTCTATTTTTGAGAATTGAAAAGGTCGCCCTCGGCATTTTCACCGCTGACGACCCAAATATTATGTTTTATCATAGCCTGTTTTGCCGAAGCGCACAAACGAAATAATGACCGAAACCATATTGAAAACCTCGCAGAGTATGCCGCCTATCGAGAAATAATAGATATTGTTCACTATCCACATCGGCGAAACAAGACATAGCTGGGCTATGCGCATAGTCTTTCCGTTGTGCGTCCACATGGCGACCGTGCCGCCGCCCTGCGCCGCGAAAAGAATCAGCGCTATCCACCATTTCTCGCCGAAAGAAAGACACGCCAGAATGCACGAGAGCGCAAAGCACGCTTCTATAAGCACAAAGTATCCCCGTTTTCTGCACTTTTCGCCGAGCGCGAAAATGACGCCGCGCATTATGCTGAAAATATTGAGCAGCATCCCCGCATACGAATGCAGAAGCGCAAACTGGAGTGCAAACGAAAGTCCGCATCCCGCCTGAAAAAGAAAATAATTTCTGTTCTTTTTGCATTGATATGAGATAAGCGAACAAGCCGTGCCTACATATCCGATAAGCTGTATCGGGGCAAAAAATTTTGTGATAAACTCGGGCATAAATCAAAACTCACTTGTCTTTTTATATTTACAGATTACAGAGCTATTATAGCGCGCAAAAAGCCGCATGGCAAGAGCTTTTCTTAAAAAAATTATTTTTTCTCAAAATAACTCTTGACAAAAAGGGGGCTTTATGATATCATTGTAAAGCGATTTGCTTTACAGCACGGAGGGCAGTATGTTTGAAAAGGATTTGTCGCTGAATCTGCTTTTTGATACCTACGGCGAGCTTCTGCCGGAAAATCAGCGCGATATGTTCGAGCAATACTACTGCGACGACTTCTCCCTTTCCGAAATAGCGGAAAACGCGGGAATCACAAGGCAGGGCGTGCGCGACAGGATAGCCAAGGCGCGCCGTGCGCTCACGATGTATGAGGAGAAGCTCGGCTTCGTAAAGAAGCTCTCGGAGCTTGAAGCGGCAAGAAGAAAAGCCGTAGATAAGCTCTCCGCTCTTCCCGAAAAGGAAGCAAAAGAGGCGCTCGCCGCGCTTGAAGAAATGAAAATCTGATTTGAGGGTGCGGGAAACGCGCCCGATGGAGAAAATATATGTTTGCCGGTTTGCAGGAAAAGCTCGCTGAAGCTTTCAAAAAATTCAGAAACAAGGGCAAGCTCACGGAATCCGATGTAAAAGAGGGCATGCGCGCCGTCAAGATGGCGCTGCTTGAAGCGGATGTAAACTTCAAGGTTGTAAAGGAGTTTGTCAGCAAGGTAACCGAGCGTGCCGTCGGAAGCGAGGTTCTCGAGAGCCTTGTTCCCTATCAGCAGGTTATAAAAATAGTAAACGAAGAGCTGACAGCTCTGATGGGTTCCACGGAATCAAAGATAAAAATCGCCTCCAAGCCGCCTACGGTCATCATGATGGTGGGCTTGCAGGGCGCGGGTAAAACCACACAGAGCGGAAAGCTCGCGGGGCTTTTCAAGAGGCAGGGCAAAAATCCGCTTCTTGCCGCATGCGATGTTTACCGACCCGCCGCGATAACCCAGCTGCAGATAGTCGGCGATAAGCTCGGGATACCGGTTTATACCGATGGCGATAAGGTTTCGCCAGTTAAAATAGCGAAAAATGCCGTCCGTCATGCCGAGAAAAACGGCTACGATATGGTTTTCATTGATACCGCGGGCCGTCTGCATCTCGACGAAGCGATGATGGACGAGCTGCTCGATATCAAAAAGGAAACGGAGCCATCCGAGATACTTCTCGTCGTCGACGCGATGACAGGTCAGGACGCCGTCAATGTAGCCAAGGCTTTTGATGAAAAGCTCGATATCACGGGCGTTGTCATGACGAAGCTGGACGGCGATACGCGAGGCGGCGCCGCTCTCTCGATAAGATATGTCACGGGCAAGCCGATAAAATTCATCGGCGTGGGCGAAAAGCTCGATAATATCGAGGTTTTCCACCCCGACAGAATGGCATCGCGCATACTCGGCATGGGCGATATGCTCTCGCTCATAGAGAAAGCCGAAAAGAGCTTCGACGAGAAAAAGGCGGCAGAGCTTGAGGAAAAGCTCCGCAAATCCCGCTTCACACTCACCGATTATCTCGACCAGTTTTCGCAGATACGCAATATGGGCAGTATAGAATCCATTCTCGGAATGATGCCCGGCGTCAAGCAAAGCGCCATCAAGGATGCTAAAATAGACGAGAAGATGCTCGACCGCACCGAGGCGATAATCCTTTCGATGACGCCTGCCGAGCGCGAAAAGCCCGAGATTATCAGCTCCTCGAGAAAAAAGCGCATTGCCGCGGGAAGCGGTACAAGCGTTGAGGATATAAACCGCCTGCTCAAGCAGTTTGACCAGATGAGCAAGATGATGAAGCAGTTTGCGGGAAATAAGAAAAAAGGCTTCGGCAAGATGCCCTTCAAAATTTAAGTATAAATAGTCAGAGGCGATACGCCGGCTGAATTTTTATAAAAAACAAATAAAATCATAAATTCTTTACGGAGGAATCAAAAAATGTCAGTTAAAATCAGACTCAGAAGAATGGGCGCGAAGAAAGCTCCCTTTTACCGCGTAGTGGTAGCGGATTCCCGTTATCCCCGCGACGGCAGATTTATAGAGGAAATCGGTTACTATAACCCTCTCACAAATCCCGCCGATATCAAAATTGATGCTGAAAAAGCTAAGGCATGGCTTGAAAAAGGCGCTCTCCCCACAGAAACAGCAAAGAGCGTTCTCAAGAAAGCCGGCGTAACCGAATAATCGGAGAAGCGCAATGGTTAATCTCAGCGAGACACTCGCAGATATGGCTCGCGCCATAGTAGATGACCCCGAATCCGTCACCGTAGCGGAAAAAGTAACCGAAAACGGAACTGTGGTTCTGGAGCTTTCCGTTGCTCCCGACGATATGGGAAAAGTCATCGGTCGCGGAGGCAGAATTGCCAAGGCGATAAGACAGGTGATGAAGGTCGCGGCTAATAACTGCGGCAAGAGAGTTACCGTAGACATAAGATAACAGAAAAAAGCGATGCTCCGGCATCGCTTTTTTGCTCCGTAAAAATTTTTACTTTAATTTTTCTGCGAGAGCCATGGTTTTTTCTATATACTTTATGAAAAGAAAAATAAGAAAAGGAGAGAAGCCCATGAAAAAATTTTTCGCATTCGCACTTGCAATGATTCTGGCGGCAGGCGTTTCCGCCTGTGCAGGCAAGCCCGAAGCCACAACGCAGCGCACATCATCGGTATCAGCCAAGGCAACACAAACCACCGCAGAAACCTCGGCAACCTCCGAATCGCAGAATGAAACAACTTTCTCAGAGTCCTCTGCATCCGTCACAGAACTGCCCATAGTCGAGCCGCCCGCTGTCGCGCCTGCCGATGAAGTGAGAGTGCAGCGGACATTCTCCGTCAGCGAAGCTCCGAACGGCATCACGCTCGAAGTCACGGTATACGGCTATTCCAGCGAGACGCTCGGTAAGGATTTCTATGTGAAAAGCAATGAGTTTTTCCGCGCCGATGTGAAAGTGACAAACACCTCGGAAAAATCGTTTTGGCAGTTTCTGCCCACAGCCTGCCGTGAAAACGGAAGCGCAAATCACAATCATGAGATAGCGTTTTCCCTCTCCGACGGCAAGGGACACGCGCTTCACTCCACCGACAGCTTCGGCAAAGAATGCCCCGAGATGATAGACATATGGGAGATAAAGGCGGGCGAAAGCTATGAATGGAGAGTAACTGTCGCCGCAGGCGAAAATACCTACGGCGAGGGCAAGGGAGATCTGACGGTCAGCGATTATCCATGGCTCGGCATAGCGCTCTACGACAGGAGCATATATGAAAACGATATGCTCGAATTCTCCGGTAATTTCTCGTTTTCATATTCCGCAAAGAGCGAAACATTCTCAAATGAGCTCACAGTAAAGCTCCCCGTGAGCCTTACTGTGGTGTATATAACAAAATAAACCACCGGATTTATCAAAAATGCCGCCCGAAAAAGGCGGCATTTTTATGTTCACTTTCGAAGTGTTTTCAGATGTTCCTTCTTCTCGGGGGTGATGCGGTAGCTCTCGCGAGCCTTGCTTATCGTTTTGTTGTGCGTGAAGGTATCGAGCCTGCCTGTCTCGAGGATTTTTACTATATCGTCATAATGCCCGATAAGTGCCGTTGCAAAATACCATGCACGCATCATATTTATATAGTATTCGTTGCTTTTTACAGCGGCAACCGCCTCGGGATATTCCGGAGCATAGTATTCCCCGAGGAAAAAATTCATCAGCGTGCCTATACCGTAGCGCACGGTATAGGTATGATCGCTCTTCATCCAGCCGAGCGCTTTTTCCGCCGTTTTCTGCGGATATCTGCCGAGCGCTTTCGGGCGCAGACCGTCGCAGGTCGCCCAGTTGTCGATATAAGGCAGAAAACGCTCCAGCTCCGCTATCAGCAGGTCATAGTCCTTTATTCTTTCGAGCAGAAAGGCGTGCAGATTGTTTTCCTCGTAGTATTCATGCGGCAACTCCGAGAGGAACGCTTCCGCTTCGGGTGTTCCCGAGATTTCCTTTGCCACAGAACGGAGGAGCGGCACGCGAACGCCTATTATGCGCTCCGGCGGGATATCCGGTATCAGCGCCGAATGAAATTTTTTATATCCCTCATCCGAGAGCGAAACGAGCTTTTCATATATCTCTTTCATAAAAATTTTCCTTATCTAAGGCAATGCCTCGGCTCTCGCCGAGGCAAAAATTATTGTGTTTCAGCGCATTGCGGAAATCGCGAGAGCTTTTTCATGCTGTTCGTGCTCTGCCATCTTCATCTCTTCGGATTTCTCCGCGTCGAGATTGACCTCCTCGGGATTCTTGTATGTAGGCACGGTCGCCTTGAGCGCCGCCTTTATCTTTTCGGAAGAAATACCGTTTTTGCTTTCGTCGACAGCGCGGCGGAGAATTTCTATCTTGCCCTCCACCTCATCGCGCGAAAGCGGCGCATCCTTTTCGATGAAAATGAGCTTATTATCCGTCTTGCTTAAGTTTTCCGTCTTGATGAGAAGCTCCTCATATAGCTTTTCGCCGGGGCGCAGACCGATTTCCTTGATATCTATATCAACATAAGGCGTGAAGCCCGAAATGCGTATCATGCTCTCGGCAAGGTCGAGTATCTTCACGGGCGCACCCATATCAAGTACAAAAAGCTCGCCGCGCGACGCTTTTGCGCCCGCTTCCATCACAAGCTGGCTCGCCTCGGGGATGGTCATGAAGTATCTGATTATGCGCTTGTCGGTAATGGTGACGGGACCTCCCGCCGCTATCTGACTCTTGAAAAGCGGGATAACGGAGCCGTTGCTTCCGAGTACATTCCCGAAGCGGACAGCCGCAAAAGCGGTTTTGCTGTCGGTGCGGCACTGCACTATCATTTCGCACATACGCTTGGAAGCGCCCATGATATTTGTCGGGTTGACCGCCTTATCCGTAGAAATCAGGATAAATTTGGAGGTGCCGTACTTCTCTGCCATATCGGCGGTATTGTATGTACCGAGAACATTGTTCTTTATCGCCTCGCAACCGCTGTGCTCCATGAGAGGCACATGCTTATGCGCCGCCGCATGAAATACGATATCGGGGCGGCATTCGGCAAAGATGCTGTCCAGTCTCGTCCTGTCGCGCACGGAAGCTATCTCAACCGAGAGGTCAAGTGACCCGCCGTATTTGCGGGTAAGCTCCTGCTGAATATTGTATGCGTTGTTTTCATAGATATCGAGGATAATCAGCTTTTTCGGCTTCAGCTTCGCTATCTGGCGGCATATTTCACTGCCTATGGAACCACCGCCGCCCGTTACAAGCACGGTCTTTCCGGAATAGAAATCCGCCATATGCGTTTTTTCTATGTCGATAGATTTGCGGAAAAGCAAATCTTCTATTTTAAATTCGCGAAGCACGCGCTTTTCGGGAACGATATCGGGATTCACCTCGCCCACCTCGATAAGCGGGAAATCATAGAGTTTTACTTTGCATCCCGTGGCGCTGTACATATCATATAGTGCCTTTGCCGTTTCGTTCGATATGTCGGGAATAGCAATGAAAATCTCCTGTATCGGGAGGTTTTTCAGGCGGTTTATCGTTTCTCTGCCCTCTTCGTAAACAGGCACACCATTTATGACAGAGCCTATCTTATCGCTGTTTTTATCCACGAAGCAGACAGGAGTATAATGCGATTTCGGATTGCAGAGCAGTTCATCCGCAAGGAGCGCGCCGACTCTGCCCGCACCGATTATGGCAACGCCTATCTTATGGGACGGAGCTTCTTCCTCCTGCTCGCGTGCATTCACATTTCTGTAAATAAACTGATAGAGGAAGCGCGAGGAGAGCGTTGCCACGCAGGAAACGGATATAACCGAAACACTGCACCAGAAGCCAAGCGAGCAACCCGTAAGCTTTGTCACAAGCAGTGCCGCCACGCCGCCTATGGCATCGGCAAAAACTATTCTCAGATACGCACTGTAATTGGCATATCGCCACACAAAATTATAAGAACCGATGATAAGCCTTGCCACAAAAGGAAGTCCCCACATCAGAAGCGCACAAATCAGAAGCTTTTTTACGCCCATGCTCCCGTCGTTTCCGCGTATGGAGCTTATTCCGTACATGGTGAAAAATACTGCAAAATAGCAGAGCGCATCTATCATAAAAAGGCGCCATTTTCTTCCTACAAGAAGTATCCTGCCGGATACAATATGATGTTTGGAATTTTTATTTATATTATCGTCTCTGTTCATCTGAAACATCTCCGCAAAGTATAATTGGCAAATCGTACAGTAACAAAGTTATGATATCACACGCGCGCAAGATTGTCAATAGATTTCGGATTATTTTTTTATAATGTTGTAAAAAACTGATAAGCATTATTTGCCAAAAATGTAGTGAAAATGTATTATTTTTAGCATATTATATCTTTCTGTGTGCAATAATTCACAGCATTGTGCTGATTTTCACACAATGCCGGCTTGCCGCGGCAAAGGCGAAGAAGCATTGTCCGCTTCACCAACAAAAATAACCTCAAGTAACTATTCCTTTATCGTACTTTTCAGTGACGAAGAGGAGGGTTCAGGGTGGCGAAGCCACCTCTGAACGGCGTCGCCGAGACAGGGTAGGGCTTGCTGCCGCCGTATAGAATCATAAAGTAACTTCTTTCTTCTCTCGTACTTTTGTGTGACCAAAAGTACCAAAAGTCATTTAAGAGGATTTTCCATCCTCTTAAAAATCTC
>CAJKRH010000030.1 GCA_905202255.1 uncultured Ruminococcus sp. | reverse complement strand
CAATCTCCTGAACGATACGCATCTGCTTGTCCACGACTTTATCCGCGGTCTCTACCGTCTGATTGCGCTGTTTCTCGCGCTTTTCACGCTCTTTTTCTTCATCGGTGACATCTCTCATGATGCAGAGAAGCATATGGTATGTACCGTCGTAAATAACCGTCTCTTCCACATATCTGTCATATTCGGCAAGGTATGTTCTGCGGTTGCGGATGCTCTGCTTGCTCTCGAGAACCTCGAGAAAAGGCTTCGGCTCCAGTATACGCACAACCTGATCACCGAGAATATCTGATGCATGGCGTATATTGAGAATCTTCAGCGCGGCGGGATTTATCTGCTGAACCTCCAGCGCGTCATTGACAACGATAAGTGCGTTCGGAGTATTCGAAACGATGCAGTCGGAGAAGCTCTCGGCTTTTTCCTTGAGATAGGGCAGACACATGGAGATTTCCGCCTTTCCGTGATAGATGGCTATTGCCTTTTCACGACAGGTATCATAACCGCAGGAACCGCAGTTAAGCTCATCCTCGGGGCGGTTTTTGCCCATTTTCTTGAGAATAGCCTTGATTTCATCCTCAGACGGAATGCCGTATCTGCGCTCGATGGGCTCAAAACGCTTTTTAAGCTCGAGTGCATCCGGCTGCTCGACATCGAAATCCTCATTGCCGGCATAGTCTGCAACAGCCTGATAGTCGCCTACGGGGGAACGATGATACCGCTCCATGGCAGGTCCGCCGATACAGCTGCCCGCACAGGCGGACATTTCGATAAAGCATTTATGAACATTGCCGCTCTCGATATCCTTGAGCGCGTTAATGCAGTTTTCAACGCCGTCTACCGCAAGATATGTATATCCCGGGGCGTTTTGCGCCATTGTCTTGAGTATGCCGCCCGTTGTCGGGAAGAAGCGCGCACGGCTATGCTCCGTATCGTCCATATCGGGTTCAAGCTCGATATGTTCGGCTTTCAGCCATGATGTCAGCTCTTCGTAAGCAAGCACCGCATCGACAATGCCATCATAATGGTCGGCTTCGTCCTTCTTTGCGACACAAGGACCGATAAAAACGGTCTTTGCTTCTGGATTTCTCTTTTTTATCTCTGTGCAATGCGCCTGCATCGGTGACATGATGTCGGCAAGGCAGGGAAGAAGCGATGGAAAATATTTCTGAATAAGAAGATTGATTGAGTGGCAGCAAGATGATATGACAACATCCTGACCGTCCTCCGCAAGCATTCTTTCATATTCGGTTTTTACTATCGAAGCGCCGATTGCGGTTTCTTCCACATCGGCAAAGCCAAGCTTTTTGAGCGCTTTTCTCATTCCCTCTATGCCGATGCCGGGATAATTTGCAATAAACGAGGGAGCAAGGCTGGCATATACGGGCGAGCCTGACTGGATAAGTACCTTGACCTTTTCGGTCTCGTCTACTATCTGCTTTGCATTCTGCGGGCAGACGACAAGGCAATGACCGCAGAGAATGCATTCGTTTCCGATGATGTGTGCCTGATTTCCCGAGAAGCGTATGGACTTTACGGGGCAGTGGCGAATGCACTTATAGCAGTTTTTGCAATTTGATTTTTTCAGTGTCAGACATTCAGACAAGGTTATTCCTCCTTTGCTTTTTGAACGGCGGGCATAATTGTCTTATCCCAGAATTCGCCGAAGCTCTCCGGAGTGATTCCGGTGAAAACTTCGTCTCCGACAGTGAGAGTCACGCCGATGCGGTTGCATCGACCCGAGCAGAAAGCACCCGTCAATACGATTTCATCCTCCAGCTTGTTTTTTGCGATTTTTTCCTGAAGCAGCTCAACAATTCGCGGTGCGCCCTTGAGATGACATGAGCTGCCGACGCATACCTCGATAAATATCATGATTACACCTTCGCTTTGATTTCTTTGTCAAAGAAATCCTTGACTGTTTCGGGTGTTACGGAGAAGAACTCGCCGTCAACCGTAACGCAGACGCCGAGCTGGCATTTGCCCATGCAGAATGTTCCGCCGAGCTCAACCTTATCGCCGAGTCCCGCCTCGCTTATATAGTACTGGAGTCCCTCCACTACCTGACGGGAACCTTTGATGTGACATGAGGAACCGATGCAAACTGTTACTTTCATTTTAAATTCTTCCTTTCAATGTTATTCATAATCAACGACATTCACCCAGCTGTGGAGGAATTCGCGTTCTTTTTCGTTGCCTTTTACTGTCTGTGAAGCGGCGACTATCGGCATCCACTTCTGAATATATTTCTTTTCTATACAGCTCTTTGCACAGAAAAGTTCGAGATATTTTTCGGCGCCGTTTATGTCGCCGTTCAGCCAGAAGAGCAGATATGTTCTTGCCGCGTCTGCCGAACCGTTGCCCTGTGTCGCATGCGACCAGTCGAGGATATACGGCGTCCCGTCCTCGGTGATGATGATATTTGACGGATTGAAGTCGCCGTGGCAGAGCTTGCTGTGCTTCGGCATATCGTCGAGTCTGGTAAAGAGTTCATAGCGCGTTGTCGCGTCGAAATCCGTCTGCGAGATTTTTCTGCTCATCTTGTCGCGCAGCTTTGTGAGAAGCGGACAGCGCTTTGACTGCACTTCAATCTGCAGGTCTACAAAAAATTCAAGATATTCGTCTTTCTTTTCGGGGTTCTCAAGCATAAGCTGCGCGAGTGTTTTACCCTTGATATAATCGGTGACAATAGTCCATTTGCCGTCCATGAGTGTCACCTCATGAACAGTCGGAACATGGAGTCCCGTTTCTTCGACTCTTGCCTGATTCAGTGCTTCACTCAGAACATCGGCTTTGGAATACGACGCGTCGAACACTTTCATGCAGAGATCGCCGTCGCGGTATACCGTCTTGTTGTTTCTGACCGCAATTATTCTATCGAGATTCATTCTTTATCCCTTTTCCTCCTTGCAACCTTATCCATGCGCTTTCGCATGAATGCCGGAAAATATGTATAATATTTGTTATTTTATCAATTATAGAATACAACAGCGTCGAAAAAAAGGGAAGTGCAGTTTTTATATATCGGTATGGTATTTATCGATATAACGAATAACGAAACAAAATTCCGCGATTCCGATTGGCGTATTCGGCTTGTTTTCCTTTCTGCCGCAAGATGCGACGGCGGCGTGACGGCAGGCTCATCTTCCCGCGAAAAGCTCGCGCTTGACGCGGCAGAGCTCTGTTATGAAAGCTCTGTCGAGCTCTGTCAGATGATAGTCTTTTTTGTATATGATAAGATCCTTGTAAACTTTATGATTTTCGGAGCATGTTTTCTGCACGAGACCGAAGCGACCGAGAAGCGACTGCGGAATCGGAGAAGCCCACATGAATGTATTCGGATTTTTGGAAAGCAGTTCAAACTGGCTTGCCCGCTCGAAAACAAAAATTCTTTTTTCCATTTCCGGCAGTTCTTCTTTCTTTACCTCGGCGAGAGGAAGCGACGGAACATACGGGTCGGCATGGGCTATTTCGACAAGATTGGTAAGGTCGGAAAAGCCTATCTCGTCAATAGATGCAAGCGGGGAATTTTCGCTTGTCACCAGTACATAGCGAAATTCGGTTATAAGCTCGTATGAGAGTCCTTTGCTGTCCATCATATCCTTGTAATATTTGTCATATTGCTCGGCATATCGTATGATGCCGAGCGAATAATCGGACTCGAGAATGTTTTTTACGGCGCGCATGGCGTTTGTTTCCTTGTAGAAGATTTCAAACCCGCCGTCTGTCGGGAGGCTCGCGGAAAAGGAAGAAAACGCATCGCTGATATAGCTTGCCCTCGGAACGGAAATCGAAAATTTCTTCTTCTCAGAAAAGCCGTGGCGAAACATATTTTCTACGGTATCGACCTGCTTGAGAATGCTTTCCGCGTATTTCAGAAATTCCTCGCCCTCGGGGGTTACCCTCATGCCTTTCGGCGAGCGCGCGAAGATATTTACGCCGAGAGATGCCTCCAGCTCCTTGATGCAACGGCTGAGGTTCGGCTGATCCATATACAGCTTCTCGGCGGCTTTATTGATGGAGCCGCTGGCGGCAACCTCGACCGCATATTTGAAATACAGTAAGTTCATTTTTTCTCCTCTTATCCGAAATGTGCCGTTATCTTATAAAGTACATAAGAATTATATCAAAAAATACCCGTTTTGTCAACCGGATTTGCGAAATGCGGTGCTGTTTTTCGGATGTAAATACATACATGACACACAGCTTTTTCCCATATTGAAATTTTGCTGTATTTATGGTATACTTATACCGAAAAAACAAAAACGGATAAAAAATCGTATTTTTAACTTGAATTAAGAAATCAATGCTACAATATTGGAAAATGCGAAAGGAGGCAGCATTATGCGTATTCTGCTTGCCGAGGACGAAAAGGCGCTTGCAAAAGCCATCGTCAAAATATTCGAAAAAAACAATTATTCAGCCGACGCGGTTTATGACGGCGAGGAGGCACTGGCTTATATCGAATCGGGAAATTACGATGTCGCAGTTCTCGATATCATGATGCCGAAACTGGACGGAATTTCCGTCCTGAAAAAGGTGCGCGCATCGGGAAACCGCATTCCGATTCTGATGCTTACCGCAAAATCCGAGATAGAGGACAGGGTTCTCGGGCTTGACAGCGGCGCAAACGATTATCTGCCAAAGCCATTTGACACAAGAGAGCTGCTTGCCCGCATACGCGCCATCACGCGGACAAAGGAAGAGACGGACACAAAGCTCGGCTTCGGAAATATCACACTCGACAGGGCAACATTTGAGCTCTCGTCGCCGACGGGCAGCTTCCGCCTTGCAAACAAGGAATACCAGATGATGGAATATTTCCTCTCAAATCCGAGACGCATCATTTCCGCCGAACAGTTCATGGAGAAGATATGGGGCTATGACAGCGATGCGGAAATAAATGTGGTATGGGTATACATTTCGTATCTGCGCAAAAAGCTGACGGCGCTCGGCGCCGATATAGCGATAAAGGCATCGCGCAATGCGGGATATTCTCTGGAGGTCTGCGATGATAAATAAACTGAAAAGGAAATTCATAATCCTCGCAACGGTATCGATGCTTCTGCTCATGACGGTGCTTGTCGGCGTCATGAATCTGATAAATTATTCCGTTGTGGTAAAGGAAAGCGACGCTGTGCTCGATGTTATTTCACAGCCGAATATACCGTTTTTCGATAAGGGCGACCCGCCGGAAAAGCCCAACGGCACCGGCGGTGACGGTATCGGAGGGGACAACAAGGGCGCAGACGACAAATTCATCCCGCACGGAATGTCGCCCGAGGTGCCGTATGAATCGCGCTTTTTCTCCGTGACAGTCGCGTCCGACGGCACGATAAAGGAATCCGATTTTTCGCGGATTCTTTCCGTCGACAGCACATCCGCAGGCAAATATATCGAAAAAGCGCAGAGTGGCGGCGAGCGCGGCTTTGTCGGGCAGTTCCGCTATGCGAAAGCGGAAAGAAACGGCGAGGCGCGGATATTCTTCCTCGATTGCGGACGCAAGCTCGATTCGTTTCATTCGTTCCTGCGAACAAGCCTTTGCGTCGGACTTCTCGGGTGCGTTGTTGTTTTTATAGCGTTTATCTTCGTATCGGGCAGGATAGTGAAGCCTATAGCCGAAAGCTACGAAAAGCAAAAGCGTTTTGTTTCGGATGCGGGGCACGAGATGAAAACGCCGCTGACCATCATCAATGCAAATCTCGACCTGCTCGACGGAGAGGTTGACGAAGAGGAGCTTGACGATATCAGAACGCAGACAAAGCGCATGACGGAGCTGACAAACAATCTCGTATATCTCTCCAAAATGGAGGAATCCGAGCACAAAACCGCGATGGTGGAAATGCCGCTCTCGGATATCGTCGGCGAGACGGTAAATTCTTTCCACACGCTAACGACTTCGAAAAATATAGAAATGTCCGCAGATATTGCAGGCGGCATAACGGCAAATGGCTCGCCCGATGCGATACGCAGGCTCGCTTCGATTCTGCTTGAAAACGCGGTGAAATATTCGCCGGACGGCGGAAAGATTACTGTTACTCTTTCGCAAAGCAAGAAAAACGCGACGCTTTCCGTATACAATACGACGGAAACGGAGATAGACAAAGCGACGCTGCCTTATGTTTTTGACAGGTTCTACCGCACGGATGCCTCGAGAAATTCGGAAACGGGCGGGCACGGCATAGGGCTCTCGATAGCAAAGGCAATAGTCACGATTCACGGTGGCAGTATCTCGGCAAGCACCGAAAGCGGCAGGGACTTCCGCATAACGGCAGTGATTCCTCTCTGATAAGCACTCAAAAAATCGGCAGAAAAAAATCTGCCGATTTTTTTGTTTCTTTTAAGTCCGTTTAAGTCTTGCGCGGTAAAATGTCATTGCAAGAGAGGAGGATACGCTTTGATAAGTTATGTTTTCAAACGATATGAGCTGAAGTATCTGCTCACGCAGGAGCAGTATCTGAAAGTAAGAGACGAGATAGAAAAGAGGCTTTCGCCCGATGTTTTCGGGAAAACCGTCATCCAGAGCCTGTATTACGATACAGCCGATGACAGGATCGTCCGAGCATCTAACGAAAAGCCTGTTTTCAAAGAAAAACTCCGTCTGCGCGCCTATGGGCTAAGCGACGGCGAGAAAGATGTCTATATCGAAATGAAGCGCAAATACGACGGGGTCGTATACAAGCGCAGAGTAGCCTGCATGGAAGATGAAGCGGCGGATATATTTTCGGGAAAATGTCCTGATTCACAGATAGGAAAAGAACTTGAATATTTTATCCGTTTTTACGGAAAGCTTTCTCCGAGGATGCTTATTCTCTATGACAGGGAAGCCTTTACCGATGAAAACAGCGACTTTCGCGTCACCTTTGACAAAAATGTACGCTACCGAATGACAGACCTGAATCTTCATACATCGCTTGACGGCAACGCACTGCTGCAGAGCGGAACAGTGCTTATGGAGCTGAAGAGCGGCACGGCTTTTCCGCTGTGGCTCTGTGAAATGCTTTGCCGCGAGGATATAAAAAAGCAATCTTTTTCAAAATACGGTGCCGCATACGAACGCGAGCACGCAAAAACGACAAAATCAATTTTATCAAGGAGTGAAATCTTATGTTTGAATCCATTTTCAGTGACGGAAGCATCGCTGCTGTCAGCTTCTTCATCGCTTTGAGCGCTGCGCTCGTATGCGGCGTCATATACGCATTTCTCGCGTGTCACAACTCACGCTCTTCCATGAATTTCGCAATAGCGACGGCACTTATACCCATGACCGTGGCGGCTGTCATCGCACTTGTAAACGGCAATCTCGGCGTCGGCGTTGCCATCGCCGGCGCCTTCGGTCTTGTCAGATTCCGTTCCGCACCCGGCACTGCACGCGAAATAGCCGTAATCTTCATCGCCATGGCGGCAGGTCTTGCCTTCGGCATGGGATATCTTGCCTACGGCGCGATCTTCCTCCTCGCATCGGGTGTTTTGCTCTATGCTTTCGGCATATTTGCCGCAAAGGAGAACAGGCTTCGCGGCATGGAAAAGAAAGTCAAGGTGACTATTCCCGAGGCGCTGGATTACACATCCGTATTTGACGATATCTTCTCGGAATACACAGAAAAATCCGAGCTTGAAACCGTCAAATCGACCAATATGGGCAGTATGTTCAGGCTGACATACCGCGTCACTCTGAAAAATGCGGAGTGCGAAAAGCCTATGATTGACGCGATACGCACACGCAACGGAAATCTTGAAATACAATGCTCCCGCGCAGACATTAACGAGAGCGAACTGTAAGAAACGAGGTATATCATGAAAAAATTATTATCTTTATTACTGGTTCTTTGTTTTTTGGCTGTCGGTGCACTGACTTCGTGCGGCTCGGTACAGGACGGCACTACAGGCGGTACAACAGGGACAGACGGAACACAGCAGACTAATTCGACAAATCCGACAAATCCGTCTCAATCGGGTGAATCACAGACAGCCACGACGGTCGATACGGAGAAAACGGATATTCCGAGCAATCTACCCGATGAAGCCAACACACTGAAAATTTCATGCTCCGAGGGCACTAACAACTGCTGGAGCATTGACGGGCAGACGCTGACATTCTCGGGGTTGACGGCTGATACCGTCTGCTCGATTTCGGGAAGCTTCAACGGGCAGATAGTCATAGACGGCGGCGACGATTATAAATTCGAGCTTGAAATGTGCGGTCTGACTCTCTACAGCGGCGAGCAGAATCCGATAACGATACTTTCAGGCGACAAGGTGACGCTGAGCGCAAAAAAAGAGACAAAAAACTATATATACGATACACGCGAGGCTGTTTCCGATGATGACGAGACGGCATATTCGGCGGCAGTATACGCAAAATGCGACCTTGAGCTTGCGGGCAAAGGCGAGCTTACCGTTATTTCATCAAACAGCAACGGCATCCACACCAAGGACGATCTCGAGGTCAAAAACCTCACGCTGTCCGTCACCTGCGAGGACAACGCACTCAAGGGCAACGACAGCGTAAGCATAACGGGTGGTATTCTCACGCTTATCGCAAAGTCAGGCGATGGAATAAAGACGAAAAACAGTGATATTTCGTCAAAGGGCAATCAGCGCGGAACAGTCACGATTTCGGGCGGAACGGTGAATATCTATGCCGCATGCGACGGTATAGATGCCGCATACGATGCTGATATAAGCGGCGATGCGATAGTGAATATATATACCCACAGCTATTCTCCTTATTCGGAAATTTCCGCAGGTGGTAATACGGGCAATGAAAATTTCCCCTCCGGTAACGATAATTCGGGCTTTCCGTCGGGCGGAAATCCCGGGATGCCTGCTGATATCGGAAACAGCGGAACAGACGGCAACGGAAACGGCGGCGGTAATTTCGGCGGAAACGGTGGCTTCAGCGGTGGCAGTTTCGGCGGAAACGGCGGATTCGGTGGCGGCAGCTTCGGCGGAGGTAGCTTCGGTGGCGGCGGCAGACCCGGCGGTCAGGGCGGCATGAATGACGGAAACAACGAAAAAGGCGATTACTCCACAAAGGGAATAAAAGCCGACAATGAAATTCACATTTCGGGCGGCACGATAACCGTAAATTCATATGACGACGCAATCCATGCAAACGGCGGAGACGCGCTTGAAAACGGCGAGACCGCAACGGGAAATATCCTCATCGGCGGAGGCACACTGACGCTTTTCACAAAGGATGACGGCGTCCATGCCGACGGCACGCTGACCGTATCGGGAGGAAAAATCGAAATTACGGGCAGCTATGAGGGACTTGAAGGCACATTTGTCGCGGTAACAGGCGGCGATATCTCGATAGTTTCATCCGACGACGGCATAAATGCGACAACCACCTCGGGCACCGGAATCACATTTGAGGGCGGCACGGTTTATATCTATGCGGGCGGCGACGGTATCGACTCAAACAGCCGCACATCGTATCAGGGAATACTTTTTGCGGGCGGCAATATCACTGTTGTAAGCACATCGGGCGGCGACTCGTCAATCGACACCGAGCAGGGCTACACATATACCGGCGGCACGGTGCTCGCGCTCTGCCCGTCAAACGGCATGGGAAGTGAAGCCGTGAACTGTCGTAATTTTTCCTCGATCGGCACAAAGACAACTCTGAACCTATCGCAGGGACAGACGGTGAATGTAAAAGTCGGCGGCAATACCGTAGCTTCCGTAACAATGCCTTGTCGCCTTTCCGCGCTTGCGGTTTACCTCGGCTCGGCAAATGCAAGCTTCTCGGCAGAATAATTTGTGCATTTGCGACAAAATAATTGATTTTGTATATGACATATCAAATAAGTTTCACAAAAATCAAAAAATATTCGAAATGTATTGAAAAGCGCAAAATTTTGTGCTAAAATATGAGTGAATCGGAAAAGCTGCCTTTTGGCAGCTTTTCAAAGGGCTATCGGTTAGCCTCGGCTAACTACATAAAACCGATTGCAAGCTGCTGTATTGCGCCGAGTGGGGAAGCGATATATTGTTTTTCCGCTCGGGCAAAACGGCAAATCAAACAAGGAAAGGATAAATTGAAATGATTAAAACAACTGTAAAAATCGACGGAATGATGTGCGGAATGTGCGAAAGCCACATGAATGACAAAATAAGAAACAGCTTCAAGGTGAAGAGCGTGAAATCATCCCATACAAAAGGCGAAAGCGTAATCCTGTCCGAAACCAAATTGAACGAAGCCGACCTGAGGGCGGCAATCGAAGAGATAGGCTATACGCCGTTGTCCGTTACGACAGAGGAATATGAAAAGAAAGGTCTTTTCGGCATTTTCGGGAGGTAAAGCGCTATGAAAATCATTATATCGGCGCTTAATAGCCCTTTGCATATTCGGGCTTATCACATCCACGAAAAATATATGCTACTCTTATTTGCGTAAAAAATCAAAGAAAAATTATCAACTATGAATTGCGGAGGAAAGAAAATGCCAATCGTAGAATTTCAGAATGTCACCCGTATATATTCAAGCGGCGACCACGAGCAAAAGGCGCTTGACAGCGTAAATCTAACCTTAGATGAGGGCAAGCTTGTCGTCATACTCGGTCCTTCGGGCGCAGGAAAGAGTACACTGCTCAATCTGCTCGGCGGGCTTGACAGCCCGACTTCGGGAAAAATCACAGTATGCGGCAGTGATATCTCGACACTCACCAAAAATGAGCTCGCCGACTACCGCGCCGAAACGGTCGGGTTTGTTTTTCAGTTTTATAATCTGATTCCTACGCTCACCGTGCACGAAAATGTCGCACTCGTAAAGGAAATAGCAAGCAACCCGCTCTCGGCAACGAAAATGCTGGAGGAGGTCGGTCTTGCCGACCATGCGAAGAATTTCCCCTCTGAGCTTTCCGGCGGCGAGCAGCAGCGCGTTTCCATTGCCCGTGCACTGGCAAAAAATCCGAAAATTCTCCTTTGCGATGAGCCGACGGGCGCACTTGACTCAATGACGGGCGTTCTCGTTTTGAAGCTTCTTCTCCGCATGGCTCGTGAATACGGAAAGACGATAGTCATCGTTACGCACAATCAGAATATAGCCAAAATGGCAGATACCGTAATCCGCGTTAAAAACGGTAAGATAATATCGGCACAAGACCAGCAGAATCCCGCATCGGCTGACGATATCGACTGGTAAAGGAGCGGACTATGTTAGTAAAGAAAATGCTCCGCACCGCATGGCAATACAAGGCGCAGTTCATCTCTATGGTTCTGATGGTCATGCTCGGTGTCGGTATGTTTGTCGGTTTCAATATGGAATGGGCAAGCATAGAAGAAAATATGTTCTCGTTTTTCGAGGACAGCAAATTCGCGGACTATCGTCTTGTAAGCGAAAAGGGATACTCGGAGGATGACCTCGGGAAAATCGCCGCGCTTGACGGCGTGAAAGCGGCATCGCGCTTTCTCTCGGTCAATGTCGATATAAAAGATACGGGCGGCGACAGCGTTGCGCTCGCCGTAACCACAGACCCGGCGGTTTCATCGTTTGTCCTGATAAGCGGCGAGGCATACGACGGAAGCAGTGCCGACGGCATATGGCTCTCTGACAGATATGCCGAAGAAAACGGCGTTTCTGTCGGCGACACGGTGACTTTCGTTTACCGCAATACGGAAATCTCGGGAAAGGTAAAAGGGCTTATAAAAGCCGCGGAGCAGATGATATGCGTGCGTGACAAGACGCAGCTCATGCCAGATTTTGCAACGCACGGTTTTGCTTATATTTCGCCCGTCATGTATGAAAAGGCGCTCGGCTTCGCTTATTATCCGCAGATAAATGTGATTTCTTCGCTTGAAAAGGATGATTTTTCCGAAAATGTCAATAAGGCTCTCGGGCAGACTACGGTCATACTCACAAAGGATGAAACTCTCTCGTATTCACAGGCTGAGGGCGAGGTGAGCGAGGGCAAGGCGATGGGAAGCATTCTCCCCGCGCTCTTTCTCCTGATAGGACTTCTGACCATGGTCACGACGATGCACAGACTGACGGCAAAGGAGAAAACGCAGATAGGCACGCTGAAAGCGCTCGGTTTTCATGACAGCAGAATCACGCGCCACTATACATCGTTTGCATTCTTTGTGGCGGTGCTCGGAACGGCACTCGGCATCGGTATGGGTTATGGCGTCGCATGGATAATCATGAATCCGAACGGAATGATGGGAACATATCTCGACCTCCCGAAATGGAAGCTTGTTTTCCCCGCATTCTGTGCCGTTGCTGTTGCTCTCATCATTGCCGCGCTCACTCTGATAGGTTTCCTTTCGGTGCGCAGAATGCTTGTGGGCACTGCGGCAGACGCGCTCCGTCCCTATACGCCCAAAAAGATGAAGCCGATGCTCATAGAGCGCACAAAGTTTTTCCATAAGCTTTCGTTCGGCACACGCTGGAATATGCGCGATATCGTGCGCCACAAGGCGAGAACCGCGATGAGCCTTGTCGGCATAGTCGGATGCACGATACTCATACTTGCGTCATTCGGTATGAAAGACACGATGAACGCATTCCTCGATATGTACTATGATAACGGACTTAATTATTCATCGCGCATTTTCCTCTCGGAAACCGCGACAGATGCGGAAAAGCAGGAGATAATAGACAAATACAAAGGAGATTTCGGCGGTTCTGTCAGCGTTCAGCTTGATGAAAAGACGGTATCTCTCGATATTTACGATATCACGCACGATAAAATCCGCATCATGGATGAAAACACCGATAAAATAGAAATCGGCGATGGCGGCGCCTATATCTGCATGCGTCTTGCCGAAGAATTCGGTCTCGGCGTCGGAGATACATTCACCGTCAGCCCGTTCGGTACAAGCGACACATATAAGCTGAAAGTCGCGGGGATTTTCCGCAGTGTTTCGGAGAATGTAATCATTTCCGATAAATATGCATCTGAGCTGAATCTGCCGTATACAGTTGATTCCGTTTATACGGATACCGAAAAAAGCGACATCGCGCTCTCGGATGTGATAAAATCCGTTCAGTCCAAGCAGATGATAATGGATTCTTTTGAGGCTTTTCTCTCTATAATGGACACGATGATATATCTACTTGTGGGCGGTGCGCTTCTTCTCGGAATAATCGTGCTTTATAATCTCGGCACGATGAGCTATACGGAGCGCTATCGCGAAATGGCAACGCTTAAGGTTGTCGGCTTCCGCGATAAGAAGATAGGCAGGCTTCTTTCCGGGCAGAATCTGGCGCTTTCCGTCGTCGGAATCATCATCGGCATCCCGCTCGGCGCGCTTACGCTCTCCTATCTGCTGAAAACCCTCGCTTCCGAATATGAAATGAAGATGGCTATAGGCGCAGGCTCGTATATTTTCACGGTTATACTTACCGTTGGCATGTCACTGCTTGTCAGTCTCATGGTTGCTCGGAAGAATAAGAATATTGATATGGTAGAAGCGCTGAAAGGTCAGGAATAAGCTCTCGGACCGGCGATGCAAAAGCAAATGGCAGGGAAACAGCAATGCGCAGTCTCCCTGCCTAAAAATTATTTGCGTATTATTCGTAATCAACCACATCTGCCCATGAGATGAGAAAATCCCTTTCATCAGGCTTGCCCTTGACAGATTGGGATGCAGCAACGATGGGAAGCCATTTTTCAAAATATTCCATTGGCGAGCCGTTTTTGCGGCAGAAAAGCTCGCGGTATTTTTCTGCCAGCTCCTTTTCATCGGCAAGGCAGAAAAGCAGATATGTCCTTGCCGCGTCTGCCGCGGCATTGCCCTGCGTGGCATGCGACCAGTCGAGAATAAAAGGCACGCCGTCGCTCTCGCGGATGATGATATTGGACGGGTTGAAATCTCCGTGACAGACCTTTATGCGCTTCGGCATACCCGCAAGCCTTGTGTGGAGATTATATTTGATGGTCGCGTCAAGGTCTGCTTCGTCTATTTTGCGGTTCATCTTGTCACGCAGTTTATTCAATCCCGGTGCTCGCTTTGAATGAACCTCGCGCTGAAGATCGACAAAAAGATTCAGATATTCGTCGATTTTATCTGGATTTTCTTTCATCAGTGTGTCAAGCGTTTTTCCATCGATAAATTCGGTAATTATAGCCCACCTTCCGTCGTCTGTCGTCGTAACGGCAAGTATCTTCGGAATATTGAGTCCCGTTTCCTCTACTCTTGCCTGATTTAAGGCTTCATTGAGGATATCAGCCTTTGAATAGCCAAGTTCAAAGACCTTAACAGCCTTGTCGCCGTCGCGGAAGATAGTTTTGTTTGTCCTTTTTGCGATAACATTTTCAAGCTTCATGAAAAAACCTCCTGATAATTTATTGTAATATTTTATGCTATATATAGTATAACATACGGATATTGCATTTGCAATATAAATTTTCCTGCAAAAAGCGCGTATTTCGATAAAAAATATCGAAAAAACATTTTTTTCCAAAATATATTGACACAAGCGCGGAAATGATGATATAATTTTATATGATATCATCTGAATTTTTTTATTTTTTCCAAGGAGGAACTTTTATGAATCATGAATACAATCCGTATGAAAATGCGGTTGCTGTTATAAGAAAGGCGGCGGAAGCGCTCGGGCTGAACGAAAACGATTATGCTTTTCTGCTTTATCCCGAGAGAGAGCTGAAAGTTTCGCTTCCAATTGTGATGGACTGCGGCAAAACAGAGGTTTTCGAGGGTTTTCGCGTACAGCATTCGAGCGTGCTCGGTCCCTGCAAGGGCGGCATACGCTATCATGCCGATACGAATATAGATGAGGTCAAAGCGCTCGCATGCTGGATGGCGCTCAAATGCTCCGTCGCAGGTATACCTTACGGCGGCGGAAAGGGCGGCATACGCGTTGACCCGTCGCGTCTCAGCTCCCGCGAGCTGGAAGCTCTCTCAAGAAAATATGCCCATGCGATAGCGCCGATAATCGGCGAAAAGAAAGATATTCCCGCGCCAGATGTGAATACAAACGGGCAGATAATGGCTTGGTTCTGCGATGCTTACTCGGAGACAGTCGGCAGTTTTTCTCCCGCTGTTGTCACGGGCAAGCCGCTCGAAATAGGCGGAAGTCTCGGCAGAACCGACGCGACAGGCAGAGGCGTTATGCTCACGGTGAGAGAACTGCTTTCGCGCTATGGCAAAAAGGCAAGCGAAATGCGCGTGGCTGTTCAGGGCAACGGCAATGTCGGAGGTACTACGGTTAAGCTTCTCGGCGAGCTCGGATGCAAGGTCGTTGCCGTTTCCGATGTTTCTGGTGCGCTCCTCTGCGAGGACGGACTCGATACCGACGAAATATACAGATACAGCGTAGAGCACAGGCTCCTGCGCGATTTTGACAAGAGCGCTGGTACATTCATCGCAGGCACGGACGGAAATGCGGCGCTGCTTGTATGCGATACGGACATTCTCATTCCCGCGGCTCTGGAGAATCAGATAACAGGCGAAAATGCAGGAAAGATAAAGGCAAAATACATTGTGGAAGCCGCAAACGGACCAACGACTGTCGAAGCGGACGAGATACTCGATGCGCGCGGCATTCCCGTTGTGCCGGATATACTCGCAAATTCGGGCGGCGTTATAGTTTCGTATTTCGAATGGGTGCAGAATCTCCAGCGCTATTCATGGACGCTCGAGAGAGTCAACAGTGAGCTTGAAGAGAAGCTTGTCTCCGCTTTTGCAAATGTATTCGATATATCGGAAAAGCACAGATGCTCCATGCGCACGGCGGCATATATGGCGGCTATAAAAAGAATAGTTTCCGCGGCGAAACTTCGCGGATAAATACAAAAAGCAGGGGCCTGAAAACAAGCTCCTGCTTTTTTGTCATTTCGATTATATTTCGGTTTTTTCAAGCGAAAAATCCTTTTCGCCGAGCGTGCATACCGTGGCGCGGTAGCCATAGATATCGCGTATTTCATGGAAAGCGGCATCTTCCTGCACCTTGCCGTATTCGCAGATATGCGCCTTGCCGTGCGGAAAAGTGCACGAAAGCGAAGCGAGCGGGATATCAAAACCTTTGCCGCGCATTTTTACATACGCTTCGCGCAGAGTCCAGAGCCGCGTGAAAGCCTCTACGGGATTTGCGGAGAGCATTATGGCATTGCGCTCGTATATGCTGAAAAATTTGCTTGCTATCATATCCATCTGCGCAGGCGCTTCGATTTTCTCTATATCGACACCGCATTCCGAATCCGAAAGCGCGCATATAACGCGCTTGCCGCTATGGGAAATATTGAAAAAGCAGTTTTCATGACCTGCGATATAAGGCTTGCCGAACTCGTTTTTGACAAATTCGGGATTTTCTATGCCGAATACAAGAGTTATAGCTTTCTTTGCAAGCAGACCCGAAGCGAGAATCTCAAGCTTTGTTTCCGTGCGTGCCGCCTTTTCTATGCGTGCGCGGCGCTCCTCGGAAACTTCGCCGATGCGCGCGGCAATTGTAGCCTCATCAAATGCGGAAAAGTCCGCATAGTATACTTTTACAAAATTTTTATTTTCCATCATTTTACCTCGTGTCACAGCTTTTAGCCTGACTTTTAAATTCAGTATTGAAAAAGCTATATAAGTATACCACAGTAAAAGCAAAATTTCAAGCGTTTCATTGCTTTTTCAACAGCTGTGTGCTTTTCTTCTTGATTTTTAAGCCTCCGCGTGGTAAAATATAAAAAATGCAAATTTAAAATCGGAGAAAAGCAATGAATTTGAATAATGCAACCGAAATCATAGCGCGAAGAGAATTTTCGCCTGTCTACATAATATTTGATGCGGCGTTTCTTCTGTTTTTCGCCGCAATGCTTATCATAAAGAAGAAATATATGACGGCGCTTGTCGGCGCGCTTGCGGGAATACTCTATATGATAGTGGATTACGGGATTTTTCATCTTGTCTGCCATTCGAGAAGCATATCCGCAGGACACAGCCTTTTTCTTGTGCTTCTCTGGATGTCGATAAGCTATGGGTTTACGAATTTCACATGGATATGGCTCTGGATATCAAAGGATAAGCATCTTTTCGAATGGTCTTTTCTTATTCTGCTCTGGTGGTTTGTATGCCCGCAACTCGCTAAAACCTTTACACCTGCGGGAATACAAAACATTGTAATAGAGCGCACCACAGGCGAATATCACGGATATATGGCGCTTATTCTGCTTGTCGGTTATCTCGCGCTCATAATCTATAATATGAAGCAGAAAGAAGCGGAAAAGCGAGTCGATATTCCGTGGCTTCTCGCTATAGGAATACTTGTTCAGTTCGGATGGGAAGCAGGGCTTCTCATAGGAGGTATACGCTCGGCGGGCTTTGCCACTCTTGCGGAAAAACTGCGTCCGCTCATAGTAAATTCGCTTCTCGAGACAAATCTCGGAATGCCTTATATATACGCTATTTTCATCGCTTATACGCGTCGCTTTACAGAGCAGATGAAGCGAAGAGAAGAGCCGCTTGCTTTTACGGAGCGCATTGCCGAAAATAACGGTGAGAGAGTGAGGGAAAAATGAAATACATACTTGTGACGGGAGCATGCGGCGGCATGGGCAGTGCCACGGTGAAAATGTTGGCAGAGCGAGGCTTTTGCGTTTTTGCTCTAGATAAAAGAGCGGGCACGGCAGAAAAGAACATCATCCCGATAGAGGCGGATATAACAAGCGAAGAGAGCATTTCCGCGGCGGTGGAAACGGTGAGAAAATATACGGATGAGCTTTTTGCCATAGTGCATTTTGCGGGGAAATATATGCTCGATTCGCTTGCGGAAATCGACAGCGCGGCTTTCGAGCGGATTTTCAGAATAAACCTCTTCGGCGCTTTTCTTGTAAATAAAACATTTCTGCCTTTTCTTCGTCGCGGGAGCAGGATAATAATGACGACAAGCGAGCTTGCGCCGCTCGACCCGCTCCCGTTTACGGGCATATATGCCGTAAGCAAATCGGCACTCGACAAATACGCTTATTCGCTGCGAATGGAGCTTCAGCTGCTCGGGATTTCGGTTTCCGTGATACGCGCAGGCGCAGTGAAAACCGGTATGCTCGGAGTTTCCACCGATGAGCTCGAAAAATTCTGCGACAAAACGAAGCTTTATCGCTGTAATGCCGCGAGATTTCGGAATATAGTCGACCGCGTGGAGGCAAAAAGTATTTCTCCCGAGAAGGTAGCGGCAAAAACGCTGAAAATACTCGGCAGTAAAAATCCCGCCTTTGCCTACAGTATCAACCGCAATCCTCTCCTGCGCCTGCTGAATATACTTCCGAAACGCCTGCAATGCTTTGCGATACGGCAGGTGCTGAAATGATGTCGGCGGCTCGAACACCGAAAAATAAAAAATTCCCCATTGCATTTTTTCGCAACGGGGAATTTTCGTCTATGCGATTGCTACGCCGAAAAGCGAGAGATACCATTCGAATCCTACCGTGACTATAAGCAGATATGCGATATAAATCAGAAGCATAACGACACCTTGCCAGCGGCTGAACTTCTTGCAGATGACAGTCGGTACGGCGGCAATAAGCGAAACGAGAATGGCAACGGGAAAATCGAGGTATATATTCTGAAGCGAAACGGGGAGTTTGCCGCCGTAAACAAACGAGCAGACGGCGAGAATCAGCGTTGTATCGATGACATTCGCGCCTATTACATTGCCGACGGACATGGAGGTCTGCTTCTTGACAACGGCTGTGATAGCTGTGACAAGCTCTGGAAGAGAAGTGCCGATAGCGACTATGGTGACACCGATTATCGCCTCGGAAACACCCCATGAAGCGGCGATTTTACTGCCGTTATTTACAAGCAGCTGAGAACCGGCGACAATTCCCGCCGCGCCTACAACAACCTTGAATATATTTGTTATCACGGATTTTTTGTCTGTACTTGGGCGTTCATCCGTGTTTTCGGACACATTGTCCTTTGCAGAGCGGACATTTTCGGCGATATAAAGCGCGAAAATGAGAATCAGTACAAGCGCACCCGTGATGGAAAGTGAGCCGTTCAGCGAGAGCAGGAAAAGAGCCGTTACAGCCGCCACAAGCAGAAACGCTTTTGGGGCATAGTCCTTTCTCTTGACGGCAATCGGCATGAATATCACGCTTATTGCCAGTATCATCGCCGTATTGCATATAACGGAACCGATACCGTTTCCTATAGCCATGCCTACTTTATCCTGCGAGGCGGCAATATAATCGCCGACGCCCGAGACGAGTATTCCGTGACCCTCGACTGCGGCGATGGTGGAAACGATTATTTCCGGCAGTGTCGTGGCGACGCTGATAATCGTTGCGCCGATGATAAATTTCGGTATTCTCGTGACTTCGGCAACCCATACGGCGCCGTCCACAAACCAGTCGCCGCCTTTTACTATCAGCACAATGCCGACGACAAAGAGCAGATACATCAGAAATGTTTCCATAAATTTCAATCTCCGTCAAGCCGTTTTCGCGGCTTTTTAAATTTTATATTTACCATTATACTTTTCCGTAGCGCCGTTGTCAAGCAAATTGCGGATTTTTATGAAAATATCGGCAGGAAGAAAAATCCCTGCCGATATTTTTAAAGTTACGGTATTATATATCTTCACCTATATCAAATGCTTCGTCTCTTATATTAAGCGATGTTGTAAGAACATCCTCGTCAGACAAAGCGATGACCTCTATCTGAGGTATTTCATATATTTCTTTCTTCTTGTTTTCCATGATTCTTCCCTCCAATCATCGATTATTTGCCTTCATCGCAACTGCCGCATTTCCGTACTGTCACGCCCTCGGGAATTACTATTTCTTTCAGTCCATGACAAGCGAGATACAGTCTCTTTCCGGAATTGTCGAAAATCATATTGTTTTCATCGTAGAATTTGCTGTTTTCTCCCGAGAAGTAAAAAGAAATAAGACTTGTGCATCCGTTGAAAACACCGCTGCCGAGATTGTTCAATGCACCGGAAAGCGATACTCTTGTAAGCGCGGTGCATCCGCTGAATGCCTCCACGCCCAAATCCTGCAGGTAATCACCGAAATCAAAACTTACAAACGATGTGCAGTCCTTGAATGCATGCTGACCGATTGTTCCCAGCTCCAAGGGAAGCGTAATTTCGGTAAGCGATGCGCAGGCTTCAAACGCGTTGTAGTTTATTTCTGTTACGCTGCCCGGAATCGCGATTTTCGCGGCGGAAGAGCCGTAGAAAGCGTATTTACCGAGTGTGACATTTTCAAGCGACCTGCAGTCGAAGAATGCAAATTGCTCGATTATCATGACACTATCAGGAATCGCAATGCTTATCAGTCCCGAGCCTGTAAAAGCCATTCTGCGTATATTTGCAAGATTTTTTGGGAGCGTTACTGTTTGCAGTGCTGTGCATCCATAAAAAATCTTATCGTCACCTCATCAAAGTGCGTCGAGGGGTCTTATTTTCCCGGAGATGGCTCGTGAGGGCTACAGATGGAGCTTTTCGCTTGTGATGATGGTGATTCAGGCGCTCATTCTGATTCCGCTTGCGATATATATCGGCAGAACATATTCATCGGCGCTCGAAATATACCATATGGTGACGCGCCTGATTCTGACCATTGACGCAAACGCCGCGCTATCGGAGCAGAATCATGCGCTGACCATGCAGAAGCTGCAATATGAAAATCTGCAGGAGAGAATCGCCAAGGCAAGGCAGGTCAAGCATGTGCGCCACCATATCATAACGCTCACGGCTATGCTCAATGACGGAAAATATGATGAGGCAAAGGAATATCTTGAGGAATACGGGCGTTCGATGCCGGACGACCTGAATATCCGCTTCTGCGAAAATTATACCGTAAATGCGCTTCTGCTTTTCTTTGCGCAGCAGGCGAAAAACAGCAAGATAGACTTTGATGTGACGGTAAGCGTTCCGGAATCGATAGGGATACAGGACAGTGCACTCTCTGTGCTTCTCGGCAATCTTCTCGAAAATGCTATAGACGCAAATGAAAGTGTACCTGCGGGAAAGCGCAGGGTGACAATGCGCAGTGCCTGCGATGCCAGAGCGATTTTATTTCGCATCAGCAATCCGTATGACGGAAAGTTAAGGCAGAGCAAAGACGGGCTTTATATGTCGACAAAGCACGAGGGCAGAGGGATAGGACTTGCATCGGCGCGCGGTATCGTCGCGCGAAACGGCGGCAGGCTCGAAATTTCGCATACCGAAAACGAATTTACCGTGACGGTAATGCTGACGGAATCGTAAAAAGGCTTCCAAAAGAAAATATAAGATAAATAGGCTTCGGGCAAAATGCCCGAAGCCTATTTTGATGATAATTTTATACCGTTAATTTCTCGTTTGCGCTTTCCGCTATGATTTTTCTCTCCGAAAAAGGAACCTTTTCGCCTCTTATGAGTTGATATTCCTCGTGTCCTTTGCCTGCGAAAAGGACTATGTCTCCCGCCTGCGCCATGCTGACAGCGCGCCTGATGGCTGACTCTCTGTCCGCGATTATCTCATATTTGCCAAAGTCCATGCAGGATGCTATATCGCGGCATATTTTCTCGGGGTCTTCGCAGTCGGGATTGTCGGCGGTAATCAGGGAATAATCCGCATATTTGTTTGCCGCCTCGCCAAGCTCATGCCTGCGAAGCTCCGTTCTGCCGCCTACTGAGCCGAAAACGCAGATTATCCGCCGCGGGTGATATTCGTATATCGCGGCGAGCACCGAGCGCAGGCTTGCACCCGTATGCGCATAATCTATGATATACGAAACGCCGCTGTCGTTTGTCGGAACATATTCAAATCTTCCCGGCACAGATACCGTGCGCACGGACTGTGCAAATTCATGCAGTCCGATTCCGCGCCTGCGGCACACCGCGAGTGCGGCAAGTGCATTATATACGGAATAAATCCCGGGAAAGGGAAGTGCAACGGCGGCTTTACCGTGTCCGTCATATGCGGTAAACGAGATTCCGAATCTGCCGTCATGGACGGCTTTCTCTATATCGCGTGCATAAAAATCCGCGCTTCCGAGAGCGGAATAGGCAGCTTGTCCGCATTTTGCATATGAAGAAAACTCTTCGTAATACGCATCGTCTTTATTGAAAACGGCATATTCGCAACGGCGGAAAAGCTCCTTTTTGCAGTTTTTATAGTGCTCGAAATCGGGGTGCTCGTATTTTCCTATGTGGTCAGGCGATAGATTTGTCATAACGGCTGTATCAAATGTTAGTCCGCGAATCCGCTCCTGATATACAGCCTGCGAAGAGACTTCCATAACAGCCGTAGTGAGTCCCGCACGCACCATTTTATCGAAAATCCGATATAATTCATAGCTTTCGGGAGTGGAATTTTCCGTCGGCTCTCTCGTATCTCCTATGCAAACGCCGTATGTGCCTATTGAGCCTGTCTTTACTCCGCAGGAATTAAGCGCATGAAAAATCATCGCGCAGGTGCTTGATTTTCCCTTTGTTCCCGTTATGCCGATGAGATACAGCTTCTTTTCGGGATGGTCAAAGAAATTTGCCGATATATCGGCAAGCGCCGCCCTTGCGTTTTCCACTTCTATGAGAACGGCATCCGACGGCAGGTCGATTTCATGCTCGCATATGAATATCCGTGCGCCACGCTCATAGGCATCACGCGCATACCTGTGTCCGTCCGAGACGGCACCGCGCATGCATACGAAAAGTGCGCCGCCAAAAGCTTTTTTTGAATTATATACTATGTCTGAAACCGTCATTTCGGATATGTCGGAGGCGGAGCTGTATTTTATTCCCGAAAGTAAATCAGTTAATTTTTTCATTTCAGCCGCCTTTAGTTGTATATTTCTTCAAATCCGAAAGGAATTGCGCCGCATTTTTCGATAGAAACCTTGGCAAGAACAAGAAGTGAATCCATAAATCTGCATTCGGGGCATATTTTGGGAGCATCGAGCAGTGAGAGCTCGGTGCATCCGAGTATGAGCATGTCGCACCCAGCATCGCAAAGCTCGTGCGCCACAGCTCGGAATTTATCTGTATCGGGCGCTTTTGCGCACTTCAC
>CAJKRH010000029.1 GCA_905202255.1 uncultured Ruminococcus sp. | reverse complement strand
GACATGGCACAGCAGCGAATCCGAGTCGGCGCTTAAGCGTTTCGAACCTGTAGCCGTGGTTAAGCTATAGCAGGACGGTCGGGGCACTTTGTTCGCACTGGTCGCCGCGAGGCGACAGAAAGAGTTTAAAAGAGGAAAGCTTTCCTCTTTTTGACTTTTGCCGCGCTTTTCGTCAGTGAAAAGCGCGATAAAAAAGTTTCTTTATGTTTCTTCGCGGGAGACCACTGGTCTCCCCTACGAATTAAAGTCAAAGTCCCGTCAACAGCCAAAAAAACAGCTGCTCTATCCCCCCCTGTGTCGGCGTCGATGAGAAAAAGGGGGAGAAAATCCTCTTAAATGACTTTTGGTATACTCCGTCTCGGCGACGCCGTTCAGAGGTGACTCTGCCACCCTGAACTCTCCTCTTCATCGCCGAAAAGTACAATGAAAGAAAAGTTTTTTAAGCATCTTTTTGTGGCTGTCGCGGCACCGCCGCATACAACAAAGACACTGCACCGCATAACCCCAACCGCCGCAAAAAACAGAGCGACGATTGCTCGCCGCTCTGTTTTTGGAAGGAGAAACTTTTATTTTCCGCGTCAAAGAATGATAGCTTAATTTTGGGCATTCGGGTTAAATTCCTCGAATGTTACGCTGACCTTAACCTCTGTGCAGTCCTTTTGATAAACCGTTGTCGAGGTTATGCCGCCGCTTGAACGAAGCACCGTCAGCTCTACCGTATCGCCCACTTTATATTTTGAAAGGGCAGATGCAAAGGAAGATGCGGGCGTAAATTCGCCGTCAAGCATATAGAGTATATCACCTGCCTGAAGTCCTGCCTTTTCGGCACTGCTTCCTGCGGAGACAGACTGGATATAATAAACAATACTGTAATTTCTCTTGTCATCTATGAGATAGAGCGAATTTATCGTAACACCGAGGCGCGCTCTGTCTCTTATATAACCTACCTCAATGAGGTCGTTCAGCTCTTTTACCACCGTGTCTATCGGAATGGCAAAACCGAATCCCTCAACGGTATCTCCGCTTATCTTGGCATTGACTATGCCGACAAGCTCGCCTGCCGCATTGAAGAGACCTCCGCCGGAATTTCCCTCATTGACAGCCGCATTCGTCTGAATGAGCGTCATGGAAGAACCGTCGATGGAAACTTTTCTCGAGAGGGCGCTGACCTTACCGTCGGTAAATGTCAGACCGTAGCCGAGCGGATTACCTATAGCCGCAACATAGTTGCCGACCACGAGATTTTTGGAGTTGCCTATCTTTGCGGGCTTGAGTCCGCTTGCATTTTCAAGCTTGATGAGCGCTACATCGGCATCCTTATCGCCGACTACAAACTGCGCATTGTATGTCTTGCCGTCGCTTGTCGTGACGGTGATGCTGCTGCAGGTTTCACTTGCAACATGGTAATTTGTGATAACATAGCCATCCTCGCTGTAGATGACGCCGCTTCCCGCGCCGCGCGTAGCCTGCTCGTAGGTCTTACCCCACATTGTATATGTCGTCACTGTGACGACTTCGACTACAACGACGCTGTCCGTACAGGTTGCCGCTATCTCTTCGGGAGAGAGCGTATTGCCGGAGCTTGCCGCCTGCTTTATCAGCGGGATGGGCGATGTTGTGGATGTGCTTTCGTGTCCGCTTGTCGTTTCATTCGGTGCCACCGTAGAGGAAGAGCCGGAATCTGTCGGCGTTATCGCATCGGAGTGAGTATTCCTTCTTCCGATGAAGGCTCCCGTCACGATACCCGAAATCATCGATACCACGAGGCAGAGAGCAACTATTGCGGCAATACCGCCGCCGCTCATTCTCATGCCTTTCTTTTTCTTGCGTTCTCTTTCGCGATCAAATTCATTTTTATATAAATTTTCAAAAACATAGGTCGGCTTCTCATCAGTCGTATCTCCGGCATTTTCGTTGCCGCTGTCCTTCACGGTGAAGTTCGCTTCCATAGCGTCGTTGTTCTGCTCACCGTTTTCATTCTGATTGTTTTCATTTTCCCAAAGGCTCATAAAACCTGACCTCCAAACTTGCCTTTTTCTTTTTACGCATACATCTTACCACTTATTTTTTACGATTTAATGAACAACATGCGGGTTCTTTGTAAATAAGATTGGAATTTTCCGCAAACTGCACGATTTTTTTCGTCGCTTTTTCATCGCAAAGAAGAGTAAAAGGTATTGACAAAGAAATATTGCTTATATTATAATATATATATTAACCTTAAACTGACTATAAAAATGTAAAAATGCGCAAAAATAATTAAAGAGGTAGAATATGATCAGAAGTATGACCGCATACGGGCGGGCAAAAAGGCAGATAGGCGGGCGCGATATTCTCGTTGAAATAAAGAGCGTGAACAGCCGCTATCTCGACTGCACGGTGAAAACCTCGAGGCTTTTCGGCTTTCTCGAGGAAAAGGCAAAGGCTTATATTCTCGCGAAAGGCATATCGCGCGGCAAGGTAGAGGTTTATATCGGCGTAGATGTGCTGGAAAACGACGGCGTGGAGATAGAAATAGACCGCGCCTATACGGAAAGCTATATAAACGCGCTGAAAAAGCTCGCATCGGAATTTGAACTCAAGGACGATATATCCACGATGCGCGTGGCGCAGAATCAGAATGTTTTCTCCGTCAAAAAGGCGGATGAGGATACCGAGGCGGAATGGCAGAAAGTGCTTCCCGTTATGGATGAGGCGCTCGCGGCATTCACGGCGGAGCGCGAACGCGAGGGAGAAAATATGCGCGCGGACATTGCCGCAAAAAAAGAGCGCGTCAAGGCGCTTGCCGGGCAGATAGCTCCCATCTCGGAGGAAAACAAGGCGGCGCAGTTCGCTTCCATATCGGAGCGCATACGCGCACTGGCGGGCGACATCCCGCTTGACGAAAACCGCCTGCTGACGGAATGTGCGATATATGCGGACAAAATCGCCGTAGATGAGGAGATTGTGCGCCTCGCTTCACACTTTGAAGCGTTCGATTCATTCCTCTGCAGCAGCGAGCCTGTCGGCAGAAAGCTTGACTTCCTGCTCCAGGAGATGAACAGAGAGACAAATACGATAGGCTCGAAATCAAACGATTCGCGCATAGCGAAGCTCGTGATAGAAATGAAGAGCGAGCTCGAAAAGATACGCGAGCAGATTCAGAATATAGAATAAGAGCGGAAAGGAAAGCGGCGATATGAAATTTATAAACATAGGCTTCGGCAATATGGTGGCGGCACACCGCGTGGTGACTTTCGTCTCCCCCGATTCCGCTCCGATAAAGCGTCTCGTGCAGGACGCGCGCGACGCAGGCAGGGTGATAGATGTCTCCTGCGGCAGAAGAACGCGTTGCGTCATCATTACGGACAGCGACCATGTGATACTCTCGGCTATTCAGCCGGAAACGATATCAAACCGTCTCGGCGGTATGCTCGAGCAGGAGGATGACGAGGAGGAGGACGAATGAAGAGAGGACTTCTTTTTGTTGTGTCGGGTCCCTCCGGCTGCGGAAAGGGAACGGTTGTTTCGCTTCTGCAAAAGGAGCATGATTTTGCCGTTTCCGTCTCGGCGACGACCCGCTCTCCGAGAGAGGGAGAGGTGGACGGCGTGCATTACCATTTCTGGACGCATGAGCGCTTTGAAAAAGCGATTGCCGACGGAGAAATGCTCGAATATACGCTCTACAGCGGGAGCGGGAGATATTACGGAACTCCGAAAGCGCATATAGCCGAGGAGCTGGAGGGCGGCAGAGATATTATTCTCGAAATAGAAGTGGACGGTGCCATGCAGATAAAGAAGCGGATGCCGGAGGCAATACTCGTTTTCATGGTGCCGCCGAGCATGAAAGCACTGCGCGCGAGACTTATCGGCAGAGGCACGGAGAGCGCCGATGTCATAGAGGCAAGAATAGGGCGCGCATATGAAGAACTGCGGCTCGCGCACGATTACGATTACATTATAGTGAACGGCGAAAATTCCATTGAGGAAACGGTGCGCAAGATGCTTGACATCGCCGCGGCGGAAAGATTCCGCACGGCAAGGAACACGGATTTTATTAACACGCTTATTTCAGAGCAAGGAAAGGAATAAATCAAAATGAAAAAACAGCAGGTAAATACTCAGACGATGATAACACCCTCAATAGAGGAGCTTACAAAAGGCAAAATGAACCGCTATGCGCTCGTCATGGCTACGGCAAAGGCGGCAAAGATAGTTACCGACGAATATATCGAGCAGCGCGAAGCGGCTGAAAAGAAGATAGCCAATAAGGAAACTGACAAACCGCTTTCCGCGCTGATAGACCCCGAGCTCCGCGACAGAAAGGCTGTACGCAACGCCGTAAACAGAATGTATGACGGCGAGATTGTCGTCAAAGAGCCGGAAGAGCTGGAAGAAGCCGACGAAGAGACTCTGGGATGAGCGAAAAGCTGCGGACGGCGGGCGTGCATCTGCTCGACCTGCCGTTTCATCTGGATAGCGAGTACACATATTATGTGCCGCAGTCGGCGGGAGATGTGAAAATCGGCTCGCTCGTATTCGTCCCTTTCGGCAGGGCAAATGTCAGGCGTGCCGCGGTGGTCACCTCGCTTGACCCCGAAACGGATATGGAGCATCTCAAGCCGATACTCGGAGCTATGAGCGACGAACTGCGGCTCTCGGAGCCGCTCCTTGCGCTCTGCCGCTTCGTCTGCGAGCGCACCGTATGCGCCATGGGCGATGCCGTGAAAAGAATAATCCCCGCGGAGGCTCTCTCACGCTCGGATGAGCTTTTTTTCATAAACGATGATGCGCCCGAGGAGGAGCTCAATGCAAAATCGCGCCTTGTGCTCGACTATGTGGCATCGTGCCGCGATGGCGTCACCGCGGAGCAGGCGGAAAAGGCTCTCGGAGCCGACAGCGCTGTGCTTCTCCGCTCGCTTCTTCGCGAGGGCGCGCTCCGCTCGGAGCTTTTCATCCGCGAGGCGGCAAGCGCGAATATTTCCGTGATATACGCCTGTGAGGATGCCGACACGGGCAAGCTTCTCGCGGCGAGAACACCCACGGCGCAGAAAGAGATATTTTCTCTCGTTTCCGAGAGCGACGGCATTGAGCTTTCGGAGCTGACGGCGCTCGGCTATACCTCGGCGCAGGTGAAAGCCCTCATCAAAAAAGGGCTCGTGCGCGAGGAGAAATGCGAATATTACAGAAACCCATATGAAAATCTCGATGCCACGCCGCACCGCGAGCCTGTACTCTCGGAGGAGCAGGCGCGGGCAAAGAATCTGCTCTATGCGCTGACTCTGGACGGCAAGCCCCACGCGGCGCTTCTGCACGGAGTTACGGGGAGCGGCAAAACAAGCGTTGTGCTTGCGCTCTGCCGCAGTCTCATCGACGACGGCAGAACAGCGATAGTCCTTGTTCCCGAGATAGCGCTGACATGGCAGTCCGTTTCGGCATTTGCCGCTGTTTTCGGCGGCAGACTTGCCGTTATACATTCGAGACTCTCTGGCGGAGAGCGTCTCGATACCTTCCGCAGAATAAGGCGCGGCGAGGTCGATATCGTTCTCGGCACGAGAAGCGCCGTTTTCGCTCCGCTCGAGCGGCTCGGCGCAATAATCATAGACGAGGAGCAGGAGCACACATATAAGTCGGAGCAGTCGCCGAAATATCATGCGCGCGATATCGCGAGATACCGCTGTGCGGAGTCGGGCGCGCTGATGCTGCTTTGCAGTGCCACTCCCTCTGTGGAAAGCTACGAAAAAGCGAAGCGCGGGGTCTACACCCTCGTGGAGCTGAAAAACCGCTACGGGACAGCACGCCTGCCCGAGGTCATCATCTCGGATATGCGAAAGGCGGCTTCTCCCGAGAGCTATATAGGTGAGGATTTACGCCGCGAGCTTGAGCGAACGCTCCGCGCAGGCGAGCAGGCAGTTCTCTTTCTCAACAGGCGCGGCTACAGCAGCTATATGTCCTGCCGCCTCTGCGGCGAGGCTGTGCTCTGCCCGCATTGCTCCGTTTCGCTGACATATCATAAGAAGCGCGGCGGGAAAGGTTATCTCTCCTGCCACTACTGCGGATATCGCAGAGAAGTGCCGTCTGTCTGCCCGTCGTGCGGGAGCGAACATCTTTCGCTCGGCGGCTTCGGCACGCAGAAGATAGAGGATGAGCTTTGCACGCTCTTTCCCGATGCACGCGTCATGCGTATGGATGCGGATACTACGCGCGGCAGATTTTCGCAGGACGAAATATGCGAAAAATTCCGCAATCGCGAGGCGGATATCCTTATCGGCACGCAGATGGTGACAAAGGGACACAATTTCCCCTCGGTCACACTCGTCGGCATAGTGGCGGCGGACAATTCGCTCTTCATGGACGATTTCCGCGCGGGAGAGCGGACATTTTCGCTGATAACACAGGCTGTCGGCAGGTCGGGCAGAGGCGCCGCCCCCGGCAAGGCTGTCATCCAGACATCAAATCCCGACAATCCGACAATCCGCCTTGCCGCAAAGCAGGATTATATCGCCTTCTACGAAAACGATATCGCCATGCGCCGCGCGATGAGCTTTCCGCCTTATTGCGATATGGCGGTGCTCGCCGTTTCGGGCGCGGAGGAAAACCGCGTGCGCGATACGGCGCAGGCTCTCTCGGAGCGCCTGCGTGCGCTCTGCTCGGGAGAATTTTCCGATTGCCGCGGTGTGATATTCGGTCCCTTTGAAGCCGATATATATAAGATAAACGAAAAATACCGCATGAGAATGGTGATAAAATTCCGCGAAAACAGGCGGTGGCGTCTGCTTTTCGCCACGCTGATGAAGGAATTCGGCAAATATACCTCGCAGTCGCTCTCTGTCGGTATAGATATAAATCCAAGCACCGTTTGATTTACGGAGGTAGAAAGATGGCACTACTCAATATACTCAAAGAAGGAGAGGAAGCACTGCGCAAGAAGAGCCGTCCCCTCGACAAAATAACGGAACGCACGTGCACGCTCCTCGACGATATGCTCGAAACCATGCGAAATGCCGACGGAGTCGGGCTTGCCGCTCCGCAGGTCGGCGTACTCCGCCGCATCGTGGTGATAGAGGTGGAGCCGGGCGAGGTCATAGAACTGATAAATCCCGAGATAATATATTCCTACGGCTCGCAGACGGGGCTTGAGGGATGTCTCTCGATCCCGGGCAAAAACGGGATATGCACGCGCCCCTCTTATGTAAAGGTGCGTGCGCTGGACAGAGAGGGAAACGAGCGCGAATACGAGGGCACGGGACTGCTCGCGCGTTGCTTCTGCCACGAGATAGACCATCTCGACGGCAGGCTCTATCCCGATATAGCCGACAGAATGATGACGCCTGAGGAAGTAGCCGAATATTACGCGGAGGATGATAAATGAGAATAGTTTTCATGGGTACGCCCGAGTTTGCCTCGGCGGCGCTCGGTGCGCTCATAGCTTCGCCCTACGGAGCCGATATCGTCGGCGTCGTCACGCGGCAGGATAAGCCGAAAAACCGCGGTCATGTCATGACCCCGCCGCCCGTGAAGGTGCTGGCGCAGGAGCATGGCATCCCCGTATATCAGCCGCAGAATCTGAAAGCGGAAAATTTCGCCGATACGCTCGCCGCACTTGCCCCCGATATAATCATCGTCGCGGCATACGGGCGCATACTGCCGAAATATGTGCTTGACGCACCGCGCTTCGGCTGCATCAATATCCACGGCTCACTGCTCCCGAAATACCGCGGTGCCGCGCCCATACAGCGCGCCATCATGGCAGGCGAGCGCGAACTGGGCATCACTCTCATGTATATGGAAGAGGGACTGGACACGGGCGATATGATAGCGAAAAGCTCGTATTTCCCCGATGAAAACGATAATTTCGGCAAGATACACGATACGCTTGCGAAAATGGGCGCCGACCTGCTGATAAGCACTCTCCCCGATATTTTCGCGGGGAAAGCGACAAGAGAAAAGCAGGACGACGCGCTCTCAAATTACGCGGCGAAAATAGAAAAAGAGGACGCGAAGATAGATTTCTCAGCTACGGCAAAAGAGGTGCACGATAAAATCCGCGCGCTCTCGCCCGAGCCTGCGGCATACGCCATGCTCGGCGGTGCCTCGCTGAAGATAACCGAGGCGGAGCGCACAGACCTGCCCGCAGAGGGCGAGGCGGGGCTTGTCACCGCTCTCGACGCGAAAAAGAGCGGCGCGATATATGTAAACTGCGCGGACTTCAAAATAAAGCTTCTGCGGCTCATACCCGAGGGCAAAAAGGAAATGAGCGCGGGCGATTTTATAAGAGGCAGAAAAATAGAGGCGGGGCAGAAGCTCGGATGAGCGCCCGCAACGGAAGGAAAGAAATATGACTGCAAGAGAAGCGGCGTTTCTCTCGCTGCAAAAGTACCGCGGAAGCGGCAAATATTCAAATATAGAGCTTTCGGGCAGCATAGAGCGGCTCGGGCTCGAGGGCGCGGAAAAGGCGCTCTATACAGCGCTTTTTTACGGCGTTATCGAAAGGGAAATCACGCTCGATTATTTCATCTCGCGCATCTCGGAGCGAAAAATAGACGATATAGACCGCGATGTGCGCACGATTCTGGAGCTTGGCATATATCAGCTTGAATATATGGACAAAATCCCCGAATCCGCCGCCGTGAACGAGAGTGTGAAGCTTGCCCGCCGTTTCTACGCGAGAAAGAACAGCGAGGCTTTCATCAATGCGCTCCTGCGGAATTTCATCCGCGAGAGAAAGAATATCTCCCTCCCGAAAAAGGAGGACAACTACATAAAATATCTTTCCGTGCAATACTCGCTTCCCGAGTGGATTTGCTCCCTCTGGTGCGATGCCTACGGAAAGGCGCGCGCGGAAAAGGCGGCGGCAGGCACACTCTGCCATCCGACGATGACCCTGCGTGCAAATACGCTGAAAATAAGCCGCGACGACCTCGTGCAGAGGCTGACGGCGGCGGGCATTCCGTGCGTTCCCTGCAAGGGAGCGGCGTGCGGCATACGCCTCTCAAACCATGTGCCGCTGGATAAGCTCGCGGAATTTGACGGGCTTTACTTCGTGCAGGACGAGGCTTCGCAGATAGCTGTCTCGGCGCTCGGCGCGAAAAAGGGCGAAACAGTTCTCGATATGTGCGCCTGTCCCGGCGGCAAGAGCTTCGGCATAGCCATGGGCATGGAAAACGAGGGGCGCATCCTTGCCTTTGACCTGCATAAAAACAAGCTTTCGCTCATAGAGAGAGCGGCGGAGAAGCTCGGCATAGGCATAATCGAAACAGGCGAAAACAATGCTTCCGTCTACCGCGAGGATATGCCGGCGGCAGACCGCATACTCTGCGATGTCCCCTGCTCGGGACTCGGCGTCATCGCCAAAAAACCCGATATCAAATATAAAAACCGCGAGGATATAGAGCGCCTGCCGGCGCTTCAGAAGAAGATTCTCGAGACGAGCGCGCGCTACCTCAGGGTCGGCGGCACTCTCGTCTATTCGACCTGCACGCTGAGTCCCGCGGAGAATAAAAATATAGTCTCGGCTTTTCTCTCGGAGAATGCGGATTTTGAGCTTTGCACTTTCCGCGCGGGCGGCGCGGAGTGCGCCGGCATGCTCGAGCTTATCCCGTGCGAGACGACGGACGGCTTCTTCATAGCCAAAATGAAAAAGGTGAAATAAATGGCACAGGCAGAAAGAAAATATGACCTTGCGAGCATGACGCTCCCCGAGATTTCGGAATATATCGTCGCGCTCGGCGAGCCGAAATACCGCGCCAAGCAGATTTTTGACTGGATAAACAAAGGCGAAAACTACTCCGGAATGAAAAATGTCCCCGCGGCACTTAAAGATAAGCTTATCGCCGACGGTGCTTTCATCGCGGGAATGAAAACAGAACGCAAGCAGGTCTCGGCGGACGGGACGGTGAAGTATCTTTTTTCGGCGGACGACGGAGAGAAGATAGAATCGGTTCTCATGTCGTATAAGCACGGGCATACCATCTGCATCTCCTCCGAGGCGGGTTGCGCCATGGGATGCAAATTCTGCGCCTCCACGCTCGGCGGACTCTCGCGCAGGCTTCTTCCCTCGGAAATGCTCATGCAGGTCATAATGGCACAGAAGGACGCAGGCGAGCGCATATCGAATATAGTGCTCATGGGCATCGGCGAGCCGCTCGATAATTATGACAATGTGCTGAAATTTCTGCGGCTTGTCGGCAGTCCCGATTCACTGAATATCGGCTATCGCCATATCTCGCTCTCGACCTGCGGTATTGTGGATAAGATAGAAAAGCTCGCGGATGAGGGGCTTCCGATAACGCTTTCCGTTTCGCTCCACGCATACGACGACGAAACGAGAAGCGCACTAATGCCGATAAACAAGAAATGGTGCATTGCGGAGCTGCTCTCCGCCTGCGGCAGGTATTTTGCGAAAACAGGACGGCGCATCTCCTTTGAATATACGCTCATCGCAGGCAAAAACGACAGTGAGGGCGGCGCGAAAAAGCTTGCCCGTGTGCTGAAAACCTACTGCGGCGATATGCCGCTCCATGTAAATCTCATACCCGTAAACAATGTCACGGAGCGCGGACTCCTCCCAAGCAGCAGAGAGGGCGCGGAGCGTTTCGCGGCGATACTGGAGGGCGAGCACATAACGGCGACGATACGCCGCAAGCTCGGCTCGGATATAGATGCCTCCTGCGGTCAGCTCCGCGCAAAGGCGGCAAAGAATTGATTCCCGATTTTTTGAAAGGAAAGGCTTTTTATGGTATTTTTTGGTAGAAGCGATGTGGGTCTGCGCAGACAGATAAATCAGGACTGCTTCTCATGCATGCGCATATGGGGCGGCGAAGCCGTGCTTCTTGCCGTCTGCGACGGAATGGGCGGTCATAAGGCAGGAGAAATAGCCAGCCAGAAAGCGATGGCTGTCTTTTGCGATAAGATAGTCGGCAGTCCCTGCATAGAGGAACAGCCCGAAAAGGCGCGTGCCGCCATCCGCAAAACGATGACTCTTGCCGCTTCTGCCGCAAACAGAACCGTGTATGAAATGTCAAGCCGTTTTGAGGAGCTTGCCGGCATGGGCACTACTCTTGTCGCGGCGATAGTATACGGCGGCGTGCTCTACGCGATAAATATAGGCGACAGCAGAGCCTATATCGTCACGCGCAGAGAGGCTTTTCAGATTACGCGTGACCACTCCTTCGTGCAATACCTGATAAAGGAAAAGAAGCTCACGGAGGAAGAGGCGAAATATTATCCTCACAAAAATGTGATAACAAGGGCAATCGGCATAAACGATTCCATAGAGATAGACTTTTTCCATGCGAATCTGCGTTCATGGGGCACGGGATACCTGCTCCTCTGCAGTGACGGACTGACAAATTATGCGGAAAACAGTGACCTTGTGAATATAATCTGCACTCAGACAAAGGCGGACAGAGTTTCGCCCGAGGGCGAGCTTGCGAGAAAAACAGAGCAGCTCATAGCCTTTGCAAACAAAAAAGGCGGCGGCGATAATATAACAGCCGTTCTTGCCAAATTCTGATGGGATTACAGAGGTTGAAAGATGAAAGCAGACGCATACAATAAATACATAGGTCAGGTTTTTGACCGCAGATACAAAATAGTAAAAACCATCGGAATCGGCGGCATGGCAGTCGTTTTCGAGGCATATGACATAACGACGGGCAAGCGTGTCGCCATAAAAATGCTCAAGGATACGATAGAAAACGATACGCAGGCGATACGCCGCTTTATCAATGAATCCCGCGCTATCTCGATGATGGACAGCGACAATATAGTAAAGATTTACTATGTTTCCGTTTCGGGTCCGCATAAATTCATCGCCATGGAATATATCGACGGCATCACCCTGCGCGAATATATGAACCATAAAGGCATGGTTTCATGGAGCGAAACGGTGGAATTTGCCATTCAGATACTTACCGCGCTCGGTCATGCGCACAGCAAGGGCATCATCCATCGCGATATCAAGCCGCAGAATATCATGCTCACAGAGGGCGGCTATGTCAAGGTGACGGATTTCGGCATAGCGAAGATTCCGAAAGCGGAAACGCTCACAATGATAGACAAGGCAATAGGCACCGTTTATTACATAAGCCCCGAGCAGGCGCGCGGACTCAAAATAGACGCAAGAAGTGACCTTTATTCACTGGGCATCATGATGTATGAAATGGTGACGGGCAGGCTTCCTTTCGTAGGCGAGGCGGCGATATCCGTGCTTGTTTCGCACATGAACGAAATGCCCAAGCCTCCGACGATGTATAATCCGAATATACCGAAGGGACTGGAGCAGATTATCCTCTGCATGCTTGAAAAAGATCCCGAAAACAGATATCAGAGCGCATCGCAGGTGATAAGACAGCTGAATCAGCTCAAGAAGAATCCGACGGTAATATTCCCTCAGCGCCGCCCGACAATGAAAACACCCACCTCGGAAACCGTCATAGACAAGACCAAGGAACGCGAGAGACTTCTCTACGGCAATTCGACGGGCGAGATGCGCAAAGCTCCGACCTCGGACGGTATGCGCATAGGCAATATCCCCGTCTCTCCGCGCAATAACTCAAACACGCAGGAAGCAACAGCACCGAACATTCCTTTTCCGGGTGCCAAGCCGAGGAGAGGAAAAAGCTCGTCCTTTGCACTTGTCGTGGTCGTATGCGTAATTTTTGTGGCTCTGGCTCTCGTGGGACTCGGCATGATTTTCGGTATGCTCATATCGGGCAGAGCACCTGCGACGCTTTCGTCGATAATGCCGCATGAGAAAATAAATATATTCACCGCGCTAATGCAGGCAGCAAAAAACACGGCGGGTATATTATAATATGAAGAACGAAATAAGCGGAATAATAATCCGCGGGCTCGGCGGACTCTATGATGTGCTCTGCGGCAAGGAGATAATCTCCTGCCGCGCACGCGGAGTTTTCCGCCATGAGAAAACCTCGGCGCAGGCGGGCGACAGGGTTGTGATAGCTTATGACGGCGAAAATAAAAACGCGGGTTATGTCATAGATAAGATATTGCCGCGCAAAAATCTGCTCATACGCCCTGCGCTTGCAAATACGGATGTGCTTTTTATCGCGTTTGCACCGTCGCATCCGGAGCCGGATCTGCTCGGCACAGATAAGCTGACGGCTATCGCCGTGCATAACGGGATAACGCCTGTCATCGTGATAACAAAAGCCGATATAGACAGAAAAAAAGCGGAGGAATATCGCAGAATATATGAAAAATGCGGCTTCACCGTTTTGCTCACCTCGTCTGTCGAAGGGGAAGGAATGAGCGCCGTGCGCGATTATATATGCACGAGAGGCGAGGACGAAATATTTGCTTTTGCGGGTGCTTCGGGTGTCGGCAAATCGACGCTTATCGGCAGTATTTTTTCCGAGTTGAAGCTCGAAACGGGCAGAATAAGCGAAAAAACAGCGCGTGGCAGACATACTACACGCGCGGTGACGCTGTTTTCATGTGATTGCGGCGGAGAGCGGATGTTTATTGCCGATACCCCGGGATTTTCCATGCTGGATTTTATAAATTTCAACTTTTTCGGGCTTGATGAACTCGTGTATACCTTTCCCGAATTTGAAAAATATCTCGGGGGTTGCCGGTATCGCGGCTGTACCCATACAAAAGAAGAGGGCTGTGCCGTGCTTGCGGCGGTGGCGGAGGGCGCTGTGCCGAAAAGCCGCCATGATAGCTACCTTGCTATATATGAGGAACTGAAAAAGGTTCCGGAATGGAAGAGAAAAGCGATTGAGAGCGGGAGATAAATCCTGCTCTCTTTTTTATTTTCTTCTTTGATTTTTGCCACTCACTTAAGTTTTCGCTTGCTATAATACAAAAAGATACTTTTCTTTTCTCGTACTTTTGTATGACCAAAAGTACCAAAAGTCAGCAAGGAGGACTCACGCCGTCCTCCTTCCGAACCACTGGCGGCGTGCACGAGTTAGTCGCGCGAGCCATGCGTGGCGAGTGCGTGCGGCAAGGGATAAAGCGAAAATCGGCGGTTTTGCGCTCCGCGCAATCTCGTCTATACCACGCGTGCGAACATATCACACGAGAAAGCCGAGCAGATTCGTGCACGCATTGCCTGCACGCCCGCATAATAGGGTTGGCGGGCGTGGATGGAGTAAGTACGCTGACGGAAGTAACTATTAGCCTTCTCCAGTGGGAGAAGGGGGACCGCGATAGCGGTGGATGAGGTGTTACATGTGTATTGTGCAAAGCAAATTTTATCTCGCTATGTTCGCACCCAGACCCGCACCATTACTTCGACCACCCTGTCTCGGCGACGCCGACCGCGTTCGCTTGCGCGAATCGGTCAATTCCCGCGAGGTTTGCCATAGCCTGACATGGCACAGCAGCGAATCCGAGTCGGCGCTTGAGCGTTTCGAACCTGTAGCCGTGGCTCAGCAATTGCGGGACGGTCGGGGCACTTTGTTCGCACGAGTCGCCGCGAGGCGACGGAAGGTGTTTAAAAGAGGGATTGACACATATGCGGAGCATGTGTGTCGGCGTCGCCGAGACAGAGTAAGGCTTGTGCCGCCGTATAGATGAGGTGAAGATATTTGCCTTTTACCGCGCTTGGGTCATGAAAAAGTAAAAATCTACTTTTTTCCCCCCCAATGCAAAACCCACCTGCCATGGCGGCAGGTGGGTTTATTATTTTATTCTGGAAAGACCTCTTCCGGAGGGACATCCGTTATCTGCATTATCCATTTTTTGCTGAAGAAGCGCCAGAGGCAGAGGCTTCCCTTGACCAAATCCTCCGCGATGAAAATCGCGAAAACCGTCATCACGAAAGGCACGCTGAGCGCGCGACAGATAAGCGCCGTCGGTATGCTGAGAACATATATTGCCAGCACCTCAAAAATACAACCTATTTTCGTATCGCCGCCTGCGCGGAATATTCCGCATATCGCCGTATACGGTATCATTCGCACTACGAGCCAGAAGCCGTATATCACAAGCAGACTCGAGGCAACGGAATGCGCGGCTTCCGTTTCTATCGGCATTATCGAGAGCAGAGCATCGCGGGTAAAGAATATTACAACACCCATGACAAGCCCGAGAAGCGGCACCATGACCATGAATCTCTTCGCCGCGGCAAAGGCTTCCCTGTGCTTGCCGTCGCCGACATATTTGCCGACGATGATGGCGCATGAATTGCACAGTCCGACAAAAAATACAAAGATAAGCTGCTGTACCGATTCATATATCGTATAGCCCGCATAGTTGTCATCACCCATGCTGGCAAGAATAATGACATAAATATTCGTGCCGAATGCCCACATTATTTCATTGAGTATGGTAGGCGATGCTATCTTGAAATATTTGAAGAAAAAGTCCTTTGAAAGCTCGCGGAAATCCTGCAGCTTAACCTTTATCGCATTATCTGAAAAGATAATGAAAAGAAGCACGATTATAGCCTGAACAGCCGAACTTATCACCGTCGCTATGGCGGCACCGCGAAGCTCCATTCTCGGGAGACCGAGCTTGCCGTTTATGAGTATGTAATTAAGGCAAGTGTTTACCACAACGGATATTGCCGAGGTAATAAGCGGGACGGAAACCTTTTCCGTTGCGCGGAGAGCCGCACAGCCTATCTGTGAAAATGCCACGAATATTATCGCAAGGGAATAGATTTTCACGCATTCCGCGCCGAGAGCAATTTTGGCAGGGTCTTTTGTGAAAATATGCATGAGCGCCGTCGGTGCAAAGAACATTGTGAGCGCATAGATAAGCCCGAAGGTCATGATGGCACATAGCACCGTACAGAAGGTTTTGCGGATGTTCTTTTTTTCGCCTGCACCCCAATATTGCGAAAACATGGTGGCACCGCCCGAGCAGAAGCCGAAGCAAGCCACATTGAAAAGGAACATCAGTCTGCCCGCAAGTCCTATTGCCGAGAGCTTTGTATTGCCGAGTCCTATTACCATTATCGTATCGACAAGCGCTCCGCTCGAGGTGAGCAGGTTTTGCAGGGCTATCGGTATCGCGAGCGAAAAGGCTCTTTTATAGAAGCCTTTAGGCAGAAGCGACAAGCGCTGATTTCTGTTTATATTTTCCGTCATTATATTATCTCCGTTTGGGTTTTATGGGTCTGCAAAGAACAGATCGAATGACAGTATAACACGAGAGAGGAAATATTTCAATATTATTCTCAATTTATTTACATCTTCGTTTGCTTTTCACGGAAAATAAGGGTATTTATACTTGATTTTTTGATGGATTTACTGTATAATGTAGTATATGTAAAAATGGGACGACTTTTTTTCTTTTGCAAACAGTTGGGAGGTAGACAAATGCCGGAGAAGAAACTGCTCCTTATAATAAATCCCAATTCGGGCGACGGTGCGGCTCGCCGCTGGGTATATGACATGATAAATATACTCTCGGCAAAATATCCGCTTATTACTGTTTATTTTTCAAAATGTACGGGTGATATCATCCGTGCCGTTTGCGAATATTCCGAGGGCTATGACGCTGTGGTATGCTGCGGAGGCGACGGAACGCTCAACGAAACGCTCAACGGGCTGATATCGATAAAAAGCGATGCGGAGCTCGGCTATATCCCGACAGGCACGGTGAACGATTTTGCCGGAAGCCACAAAATCCCGAAGAATATAAAGATGGCTATAGACAAGATAGCAAACGGTGAGGCACACAAATACGATATCGGCAGGATAGGCGACAGGTATTTCTCCTATGTTGCGGCATTCGGCGCTTTCACGGCGGTGGCTTATCAGACTTCGCAGACAAAAAAGGCATCATTCGGAAAGATTGCGTATGTTGCCGAGGCGGCAAAGAGCCTCGCTGAGCTGAAGCCTTACAAAATGACGATAAAAACAGCCGATACCGAGATATCGGGCGAATTTATATACGGAATGTTTTCAAATTCCAAGACGGTCGGCGGGATAAGATTTTTCGGCGACAACGAGATGGAGCGCTTGCGCGACGGAATGCTCGATGTCACGCTCATACGCTATCCGAAAAACGCGGCGGAGCTGCAGAGCGCCGTCACGGCACTGCTGACAATGGGCGAATCACCGATGGTGGTGCGGCTGAAAGCCGAGCGGGCAGACCTTATCTTTGAGGAGGAGGTGTCCTTCACGGCGGACGGCGAATACGGCGGAAGCTACAGAGAAGTTTCTGTTTTTGATGTGCCGGACGGCATAAATATAATAGAATGAGATATGCCGTATCTTAAGATATGAAGGAGAAAAACATCATGAAAAAGCGGACTTTTAAAGCGTTTATTGCCGTTTTCGCTGTGGTTGCGATTCTGGCATTGACGGCTTGCAGCTCCTATACCTCGCATTATAAGGCGGTTGCTTTTGTGCATACAAACACGGCGAAAAATGCCGAGATGAGCTTTTCGAGCTTCAAGGGCACAATGGTATTCAAGCTGAAAATCGCGGGCGGAGAAGAGAAAATAACTTGCAGCGCGAGCCTCGGCGAGGGAAGCGCAAAGGTATATTACGACTGCGGCGGAGCGAAAAAAGAGCTTTTTTCCGTCGATTCGGAAAATGATGAGGACGGCACTCTCAGAGGGCTATCCGGCGGCACCGTATATATAATCGTCGAAGCGTCAGAGACCTGCAAGCAGGGGAAGCTGAAATTCACTGTTGAGAATAATACCGGATTTCCGGAAAAATATAAGCAAAACTAAACCAAATGCGGAGGAAATATGATAAAAATTGAGCATCTCGTAAAAAAATACGGCGACAGATATGCCGTAAACGATATCAGCTTTGAGGTTCATCCGGGTGAGATAGTCGGTTTTCTCGGTCCGAACGGCGCGGGAAAAACAACCACGATGAATATACTGACAGGTTATCTTTCATCCACCTCGGGCAGAGCGATGATAGACGGCATGGATATACTCGAGCATCCCATGGAGGTAAAGAAGAAGATAGGCTTTCTTCCAGAGCAGCCGCCGCTCTATATGGAAATGACGCCGTATGAGTATCTCGGCTTCATTTATGACCTGAAGAAATGCACATTAAATAAAAAAGAGCATCTCGATGAGATATGCGAGGTTGTAAAGATAAGCGATGTCAAAAACCGCATGATAAAAAATCTCTCCAAGGGCTATAAGCAGAGAGTAGGTATCGCGGGAGCTATCGTCGGCAATCCCGAGGTTGTCATTTTCGATGAGCCGACAAACGGTCTCGACCCGAAGCAGATTATCGATATAAGAAATCTTATCTCCAATCTCGGAAAGAAGCATACCGTTATTCTCAGCACACATATCCTCTCCGAGGTAAAGACTGTCTGTGACAGAATAGTAATCATAAACGAAGGCAAGATTGTCGCCGACGAAAAGACGGAGAATATAGAGAATGTCATCAAGAGTCGCAAGATTTCCATCCGTGTGGACGGTCCCTCCGGCTCGGTGCTCTCGGCTTTGAAAAAGATAAACGGCGTCCGCTATGTCAAGATAGCGGCGACATATGATGACGGCACAAATTCCTATGTTGTGGAGGGCGAGGAGAAGGCGGATATCCGCCGCCCCGTATTCTATGCCATGGCGCAGAATTCATGGCCGATACTGGCAATGGAACAGCTCGGCGCCACGATAGAGGATCTCTTCATCACCGTTGTCGATGAGGACAAGCCCGCCGCGGCACGCAGATAAGGGAGGAAAATCAAAATGACGGCTATTTTAAAAAGAGAACTTCATTCTTATTTCACATCGCCGGTGGGCTATATATTCATAGCGCTTCTGCTTGCCGTGGGTGGTTTCTTCTTCACAAACTATACGGTTCAGCTCGGTGAGAGCGCAAGCCTCCCGGCTTACTTTTCAACGATGCTCCTGCTCTTTATCCTTATCGTTCCGCTTCTCACTATGAAACTGATAAGCGAAGAGCGCAAGATGAAAACCGATCAGCTGATACTGACAGCTCCGGTGACGCTTTTCGGCATAGTTTTTGCCAAGTATCTCGCGGCTTTCATCCTCTTCGGCGGCACATTCGTTTTCGCTTCCGTGCTCTATTATATTCCGCTTGCCGCATACGGCACGCCTAATCTCGCCGCTTATGCGGGCAGCGTTTTTGCCATGCTTCTCATGGGCAGCGCGTTTATAGCGATAGGCGTTTTCGTTTCGGCGACGACGGAAAACCAGTTTATCGCGGCGCTCGGCACCATAGCGGCGATAATCTTCCTCCAGTTTATAGACCAGCTCAATACATTTATCAATTCCGAATTTATCCGCAAGATCCTTTCGGGAATTTCGTTCTCCTCAAGATATGCGAATTTCTCAGCCGGCATATTTGACTATGCGGCATTGCTTTACTATATTTCGTTTACAGGCGTTTTCCTCTTCCTTGCGGTGAGAGTTTTTGAAAAGCGCCGCTGGGCTTGATAAGGTCACACGGGAAAGAAAGGAAAATGCAGATATGAAAAACAGAAATCTGAAATACGGCGGCATGGCGGTCGCGCTTACCGCGGCTTTTATCGCCATCGTCGTAGTGGTAAATGTAATATTTACGGCGCTTTCAGCCAAGTTCAACTGGTATACCGACCTTACTTCGGCGGGAATCTATTCCATCTCAAACGAGTTCAAGGATGTTCTCGATTCGCTTGTCGCCGATACGGATGAAAACACTACGGTCAATGTTGTGCTGATGAGCGAGGAGGACAGATTTGCTTCTTCATCGACAGAAGCGGGTTATGTCTACAAAACGCTCAAACAGGTCGAAGCATACTGCGATAAAATCCGCGTAAAGGGCATAAACTCCGTTCGCGAAAAGGAGGAAATCTCCAGATATCAGCTTACGGAATACGATACCGTATATACAAACGATGTCGTTTTCGAGCTGGCGGACAAGGATGGCAAGCCGATACTCACGGCACCGACAAAGAAATATCAGCTCAGCGCTTTCTTCAAGAAAAATTCCGAGAAGAAAGTCATCGGCTATGATGCCGAGGCAAGAATTCTCTCCGCTGTTGCGCAGATACTCAATAAATCCGAGAAGCCTGTTGTTTACTACATCACGGGACACGGCGAGCCTACTCTGGCGGAGGCTTCTGCATGGGAAGAGCTTTTCAACACCGCGGGCTATGAGATACGCGAGATAAACCTCGCGCTCGAGGATTTCCCCGTTACCGAAAACGAAAACAGAAACAACGATATAATTCTGATAAATGCACCTGTTTTCGACCTGCTTTCACCTACAGCCGAGGATCTCGGGCTTGTAAACGAGAAGGCGAAAATAGATAAATTTCTAAAGAAGAATTTCGGGCATCTCATCGTTACCGAGGGCGCTTCGACAACGCATCTTCCCGTGCTCAACGGGCTTCTCTCCGAATGGGGCATCACGATGAGCGGTTCCGTTTCAGACCCGACGCATTCCGCATCGGCATCGGGCGGTGTTTCCGTAATGGCGGACAGCTCGCAGACCACCGAAAACGTACCGAAGCAGATAGTGGAGCGCGCAGTCGGCTCCAATTCCACAGCGCATGTGGTATTCAATTCTCCCCGCGCAATGACGGTTGATTCAAGCGGTCTTTCGCTCGTCGGCGGACTGGGAAGCCAGGGCGTTTTCCCGCTGCTGCTCTCGTATTCGACAGCGGTGACGCGCATTTCCGACGATAAGACAAATACAGGCAATGCTATCCTTGCCGCCATAGGTCTGGCAGACTGGGACCTCAATGACGACGGCAATATTTCATATGTTCTCGCGCTCGGAACGACGGATTTCCTCTCCTACGGCAGCAGCGCAAACGAGAGCATAATGTACAGCGTGCTCGAGCTTATGTGGACATCCAGAGCGACTTTCGGAGATATACAGTACAAGTCATTTGACAGCAATTCGCTCAGCTCCACCACGGCACAGGCAAATGTCTGGACTATCGTCTTTGTAGTAGCGCTTCCTCTGGCAGTCGCCGTGGTTGGCATCACGGTATGGATAAGGAGACGCCATTCATGAAAAAATTCTTTGCAAATATAAAGGAGCTCTTTTCACGCGGTGAAAAGACCACACTGCAAAAGCAGCTGCGGATGGTAATAATATTCGTTCTCGTAGCCGCCATAGGGCTGGGCGTATATTTTGCCGCCATCTATCCCTCGATAAAAAAAGAGGACGAGCTTCCTCCGCTTCTCGACGGCGAGCAGTATTACAATAAAATGATACTCATCGTTCCCTATACGGAGAGAACGGATATGAAGAGCATCGAGGTGCACAACAAATACGGTGATTACGCGCTCGAAGCCGTCGCCACGGATTCGGGAAGCATAACCTTCTATCTGCGCGGAAATGACCATATTCGCCTTGATTCGAGCGCACTCGCTTCGGCTGTCGTCGGCGCGGGCACGGTTTATTCAAATAAAATAAACGATATGCAGCGCGTAAACGAAAACGCCACGCCAGAGGATTTGCCGCAGTACGGGCTGACCGAGGAAGCCAAGGAATACAGCTGGTTCCGCGTGACGAGAAACGACGGCTCATCGTATAAGGTTATAGTCGGCGACCCTGTTCCCTCCGGCAATGCCTACTACGGCATGGTAGAGGGCAGAGAGAATGTCGTTTATTCGCTGAGTACATCGGTTGCCGTTTTCAAGAGCAAATCCACCGTTTTTGTGGACAAGACGATAAGCAACTATCTCGGCTCGAATGTAACTTCGATAAACGATTTCTATATCTTCCGCAATATCGCGGGAGAGCGCACGCTTCTGCTTGAACTGAAATCCAAAAATACGGAAGCGGCAGACAATGCCACCAGCTCTTATGAAATGGTATATCCCGCGGCATATTATCTCAATGACGACCGCTTTGGTTCCTCCGTACTCAATAATATCCTCTATATTCAGGCATCGGAGATAATGGAATACGGCGAGGATATAGTAAAGCCCGAGGTTTATGAAAAATACGGGCTGGATATAAATATGGAGAGAATTGCCGAGGCAGAAGACGGCAACTATGTACTGCTCTATTATTCCTGCAAGGTGCCCGACAGCGAAACAGGCAAGACAAAGGATATAGAAAATCTCCTCTATCTCAGCGAAAGCTTCACCGACAGCGAGGACGGAGAAAAGTATTATTATGTTTATTCTCCCGATTTCGATGTCATAGCCAAGGTCGCGGCTTCGACGCTTGATTTTGTTGACTGGAGTATAGCCAATTTCACAAGCGACAGAATGTACTATAACTACATCGGCACATGCGATTTCTTTGAGCTGATGCATTATACAAAGGGAAGCGGCGTGCGCTATGTTTTCAGCGGCACGGAGAAAACCTTTAATGTAAAGGCGCTTGAGGCGGGCGAAAACGGCGCGCCGAAGCTTGATAAAAACGGAATCCCGCGCGAATTCAATGTTGAATATGTGCCGGATTCATACGGCGGCGGAAAATATACCGGCGAATTTGAAAACTTTCGCAATCTCTATCTCGTTCTGATAACGCGAAACTTTGATATAACAAAGGATGCGGAGGGACGCGACACATCCGATACGCCCGGAATGAGCGTTACCATTTCCACCACGCCGAAAGACCTTGCCAAGAGCTACGGTCTCTATGATGCGGAGGGAAACAAGCTTCGCGACAGCAGCGGAAGCATGATGTATGCGCGCTATCGCGGCGGTTATCTCATTTGCGAAAATGCGAAGGCTACGCCGAAGGACGGCGGAGACAGCGTTGACTACGGCACACTCTACTATGATGAGGAAGCAAAGCGCTTCTTCCAGAAGAAGGTAGACAGCAATGACGGCGAGCTGAAGCCGGTAAATCTCAGCTACGACAAGAATATGAATGTTGTCATAAACAGATATGTGGCGGCAAGCTACAATGTGACCGCAGAATATACGCAGACTGTTTCGACATACAATTTCTATTATGTTTATGAAACATATACCGATGCCGCAGGCAAGGTTCAGAAGGTTATCAGCCAGACGGAAATGTATGTTGTGCCTACGATAACCACGGTGAAATATGAAGTTTCCACCGAGACAGGCATCAGGGAGATTTCGCGCGAGACTGTTACGGCGGAAAAGGGTATGATTATGCGCAAGCCCGCGATAGACAAGCTCTTTGAGGATTCCGATAAGGTGCTGGCAGGAATTGAAATAGGCGCATACGAAGCAAATTAAAGCATAAAGGGCTGTTTCGCGACAGCCCTTTATTTCTAAGCTGCCGAAAGAAAGGGAAGACTATGCTGCATGACGGACAGATAAGAGAAATTCTCTTTGATTATCTTGACGAGCGATACGGAAAAATCCGCATTTTTGAGGAAAAGAATATAAAAAGCTCCCGCGCGGATATTATCGCCGTGATAGACGGGAGTATCATCGGCATGGAGATAAAAAGCGATTTTGACAGCTATACGCGCCTTGCTACGCAGGTGAAAAATTACGATAAATATTGTGACCTTAATTATGCCGTGGTCGGCAGAACGCATAAAAACGGCGTGGCAGAGCATATTCCCGCATATTGGGGCATACTTGCCGTTGATGAAACGGAGGTCGAACCTGTGATTTATGAGGTGCGCGCGGCGGAGAAAAATCCGAAGATGAAAACGGAAAATAAGGCGGCGTTTCTCTGGAAAACGGAGATGCACGCCATCCTTGCGAAAAACGGCTTTCCCCGCCATGTCGGCAAAAGCAGACGCTTTGTCATCGGAAAGATGATAGAAAAAATTCCCGCGGATAAGCTGGCGCATGATATAACCGATGCGCTTTTGCTTATGTGTGATAAAGAAGTAATAGAAGTGTAAAAAATTTTGCCGTTCCTATCCGGCACTTGCGCAGGGTGTCGGATAGGTCGGGCTTTATTCTTCGGGCAAGTCAATCTT
>CAJKRH010000028.1 GCA_905202255.1 uncultured Ruminococcus sp. | reverse complement strand
CGAACAATGTTCGCCCGCGCCAAGTAAACGAAGCATCGATGGAAATACATCTCCCCACGCAAAAACAGGACTGCGACGCAGTCCTGTTTTTCTCTTACTAAATCACTATCTTCACATCTTCCCCGACTTCAAGCTCGAGAATAGGCTTCCCTTTTCTCCTCATGCGGCGGAACATACGAAATATCTTTCGCATATCGCGCGCCGATATGCGCGTGGGTATGCCTTTCTTCGCATTGCTCTTATTTATCTCCCGCGTGATGAGATTCGCGCCGAGCGACCCGAGAAGAAACGCATTCGGCAAAGCAAAGCCGATGGTTTTATTCTCATCTTTTATCTTGATTTTCATGGCTTACTCCACGAAAAATTCCATATGAACTTTGTCCTCGCCGCCGACATCCAGCTCCATAAGATTGCCCATGAGACCTTTCTCTGCCATCTCGATAACCTGCGAAATGATTTTGTTCATATCGACATCCCTGAGCTTTCCTTTATCTCCGATATTGACTACAGAAGAAACCATGTTCGCATCAAGTGCTGTTTTGACCACAGCAAGCGGCAGATTTATCTTGATTTTCACATTGTCTCCGTCGCTGTCGTCAACCGTGAGCAAAAGGCGCATAAACATATCGTCTATCTTCTTTCGTTGCTCTGCGGGAACATATGAAACAGGCGCCACCGCCTCACCCGAGAGAAGCGTATCCGTGCTGACTCCGAGGATTTTTGCCAAGCTCGGAATGCTCATGACATCGGGACATGAAATATCGTTTTCCCATTTTGAAACAGCCTGCGGAGATATACCGAGCTTCTCTGCCAGCTCCTCCTGCGTAAGTCCTGCCTTTTTTCTTAAGTTTGCTATTCTTTCACCAAGTGTTTGTGACATATCTGTATGTCTCCTTTCGTTTTGATGGCTCTATTTTACCACTGAAAAAGGCTCATTTTAAGGGATTAACAGTTGTTTTTGCTCAACCATATGGCGTTTTTCCGCTCAACCGTCGGTTGTTTTGCGCTGTTATCATAAATATATCACAAAAATCGGCGAAAATCAAGCCATCCGCCATCATTTTGCACGCCACCGACAGTTGTCAGCGAAAGTGTACAATAATTGCTTGCAAAAAACGGCTCAAGGTTGTATTATTAGGGTATACCAATATATTTTATGAGGTGTAATTATGTTGTTTAATGAAACCGTTTACAAACTCAGAGCCAAGGTCGGCATTTCTCAGGAAAAGCTCGCCGAGGCGCTCTCTGTTTCGCGCCAGGCTATACAGAAATGGGAATCGGGCGCTTCCATGCCCGATATCGAAAATCTTGTCGCCATAGCGAAATTTTTCGATGTTTCCGTAGACTATCTCCTCAGCGGAATCGATTCACGCGATACAGAGCTTCTCCGCATCACGCACAATACTCTTCCTACATATTCCAAGCAGCCGACATGGGAGGCTTATTTCAAGCAGATTCCGATAGAATACCGCCAGTGCCTCGATGAGGGCAAGGATATTTCCGTTTATGAAAAATTCTTTGACGCGGTAAACTCCATGCCCGATACTCCCGAAAAGGACGACGCGGCAAATATCATTTTCCGCATCGTGGAAAATGCTCCCCTCGTTCGCAACTACAAATACTCGGAGCCCTCCGAACTTGATAAGATTTTCGAGCTCGGCGACGGCTACAAATGCGAGGGCAAGGCTCCCGAGGGCGATGCTCTGCTTGACAAAATTCACGGCGGTTGGCTCGGCAGAATCTGCGGCTGTCTGCTCGGCAAGCCTGTCGAGGGCATCCACAAGGGCACGCTCGACTGCATTCTCAAGCGCACGGGCAACTACCCGCTCCACAGATATCTCAATCGCGAAGAAATGACCGAAGAAGTCTGCGAAGGTCTCTCATTCCCGATAAACAAGCGCGCATATCCGAAAGATTATCTTGCTATGCCTGTTGACGACGATACAAACTATATCGTTATCGGCTACAGAATAATCAAAGATTACGGCAGAGAGTTTACCGCGGCAGATGTTGCATCTGCATGGCTCAAGCTTCAGCCCAAGGACGCTTACTGCACGGCAGAACGCGTTGCTTTCCGTAACTTCGTAAACGGATATCTCCCGCCGGCATCCGCTCATTACAAGAATCCCTATCGCGAATGGATAGGCGCACAGATTCGCGGTGACTATTTCGGCTATATCAATCCCTGTAACCCGAAAACAGCCGCCGATATGGCTTTCCGCGATGCAAGCATTTCTCATGTCAAGAACGGTATCTACGGCGAAATGTGGGCTTCCGCTATGATAGCCTGCGCTTTCGGCTCGGATGATATCAAATCCGTTATCCGCGGCGGTCTGGCTTATGTTCCCAAGACTTCCCGTCTCTATGAAGCTGTAAATAAGATAATCGAATATTATGACAGCGGCATGAGCTATGACGACTGCATGAACGATATCCGCACAAGATGGAATGAAGCAAACGGTCACGACTGGTGCCACACCATCTCCAATGCCGAGATAGTTACCATGGCACTCCTCTGGGGCGAAAAGGACTACGGCAAGACAATATGCATGGCTGTTACTCCCGGTTTTGATACCGACTGTAACGCGGCAACCGCAGGCTCTGTTCTCGGCGTACTTCTCGGCGCCGCCGCACTTCCCACAGAGTGGACAGCGCAGGTCGGCGACACACTGCATACATCCATCTTCGGCGTAGGCACTGTCTCCATCTCGGAAATGGCAAAGAAAACTCTTGACCACCTCGCAAAAGAAGAGGAATGAGTTTATTGAAATAGAAAACAGGACTGCGGCGCAGTCCTGTTTTTGCGTTTATGTGGTTTTTAACCGGTATTTCTCATTTATTGATATGTCATTTCAATCGGTACAGTACAGCGTATACAGTTTATAAAGAAACTAAGTTCATACTTGCCCTCCGGCGGTTGGGAGTCAAGTCTGAAAGTATATCTTTTGTGATTTTGCTCTCCCTTTTTCCAGATTTGCACTGTTGAAACGGGTGAGATAGGTTCTTCCCCGCTCTTACAGGAAAACGATATCTCCTCAGAACCAACATATACCAAATTCGCCTTTCCGAATTGGTCATCCGGCGTTCCTGCATATTTGAAACTTCTTCCTGTATTTGTCGTATACAAATCGATATACAAAAGATATCCGGTGTCAGCTTTTTTAATCGACGATTTATAGGAAAAAGAAAGACTGCATGACTTATTAAAAGAGGAATATGCGCAACCTGTCAGCACCATCGAAAGTAAAATCGCGCACAGCAAGACGAGCGCCAGAATTTTTTTCATGGATAACCTCCAAACTGTTATTTGGGAAGAAGCGCACAGACCGCCCGAAAAGCGACTATGCACCGATATGCAGCAAGATAAATCTCCTGTGATAAGCATAAATATCCCTTGTGGGAGGAACAAGGAGATGCGGGCATCGTTTTTTGGCTGAAATTGAAGTAAACATGATTCGGCTCCCCTTTTTATCATTTTTTATATGTATATTGTATCATATTCTCCTCATTATGTCAATGGTGAATTTACGGTCAAAAAAAGCAGGACTGCGCGCAGTCCTGCTTTTTTATATCGTTATTTCAGATTTGAAACAACCGCATTGAATTCATCGATGACCTCTTTGCAAAAGTCATCGCTTCCCATAACGCCGATAACATAGCATCCGTTATATGCGGTGTCCTTTGCCTCCGCCTGAACGCATATCCATTTTCCCGTGTCAAGTCCCGCGAGCATCTCCTCAGAGACAGCCTTTGCGTCCTTTGCATCCTTTACCTTGACGATAACAACGGACGAACCGCCGAGCATGCTCGGCTCGCAGACAGCGCCGACCTTTTCGACAAGCGAAACGGTATCCGTAAGACCGAAATAGTATGAACTGCGCTCGCTGTCGGTATCGACGGTCATCATGGAAAGCCCTCTTAAAACGGTTTTGGCAAGCTTCTTCATGATATAGCGCGCACTCGATGTATCGACCTCGCTCGGGTCTTTTACAATCTCTTCCGTGCAGATTACGACAAATGCAAACTTGCCCTCTGCGCCTGCTTCGCATTCTGTTGCCACAGCACCCTCGCTGAAAGCAAGGTCGGCATTTTCCTTGAGCGCATTTGCAAATTCCTCTGCATCCGTGCCCTCTTTCAGCTCAAAAATATGCGCTGCAAACGGAATCTGCGGCATTTTCGGCACGATATCCGTCATATTCACATAATCCGGAACCTTGAAGCCATCTTTCATGCCGATAACAAACGGGTCATCGCTTGTCGGGCGCTCCAGCATATATACATCGAGGTCCATATCCGTGAGATACAGGTGCTCGCAGAGCAACTCTGCTATATCCAAGCCGTCCTTGTCGGGATTTGCCTTGACAAGCCGCTTGAATTCGGCGAGAAGCGTCTCCGCGGCATTCAGCTTTACAGGCGGTTCTTCGGGTTTTCCTGTTGTTGCCGTCGTTTCGTCGGGCTTTGTCGTGCCTGTTGTGCCCGTTGTACCTGTTGTTCCGGATGTTGTCCCGCTTGTGGAATCTCCGGTGCTATCCGCGGGATTTCCTGCGCAGGCGCAGAGCGAGAGCGCCATTGTCAGCGCCAGTATAAATATCAGTATTTTTTTCATTTTCGTGTCCTTTCCCGGTTATTTTCAGTTTTCGCCTCTGTAAACTTTCAGTCTTTCGCCGTTGATTATGACCACATCATATCGCGGTTTGATTTCTTCTTTCGGTGCAGCTTCCTCTTCTGTTTCCGCTTTCTTTTCTTCCTCGTCCTCGGGCTTTGGCATCGGCGCCATGCTGGCGACTATAACCTCGCCGACAGCGCCGTAATAGCGCGATGTATCGAGCTGCAAAGCCTCGATATAGTCCTGAACATGGATTCTTCCCTGCTTGTGAAATCTGTCGGCGCTTTTCCGCTTTATCTCCTGTATGAGTTGTGACGCATCCGAGCGGCAACAGCCGCAGAGCTTCATCAAATCCTCCGCTACAAGAAAATCTTTCGCAAACATTTCTTCTCTTTCTTTCATTGTCATATAATAATCCTCATCTTTCTTCAGATACTATTATTATATCATAGCCCTTGCAGTTTTCCGCGATATGGTTTATCAGTCTGTGTGCCCTGATTCTGCCGAGATCAAAGCGATAATTCATGCCGAATACCGTGATATACGCAGTGCCGTCCGCCGTCAAACTGACGGCGGCATTTTTGCACCCGATGGCGGGAATCTCCATGCAGAGTCTCATGCATATGTCGGAGTCGGCTTCATGGCTTGCGGTAAGCCCCCTGTCTCTGCCGCCGAAAATCGCGTCATATACATATTCGCGCCTGACGCCGATAAACTCCGCCGTTTTTGCTTCGCCGTCCTTGCCCTGATAGTAGTAATAGGCAGAGGTGAAAACCGCATTTTCTTCGAGAGAGAGTGCATTCTCGAGAATCTCGCGCGTCGCGGCGAAATAGCTCATATTCACATAAACGAAGTATTTTTCGCTATCCGCGCCTAAAACAGCTATGGCAAAATCGCGCGATATGCCCGATATTTCATAGATATCCGCGCTCCCGAGCCCGAGCGAAATGCCCTTTTCTATTACCGCGCCAATGTTTTCCGCCGCCGTCTCTGATTTGCGGACATAATATCCCGAGCCGTAGGCTATGCCCATGAAATCCAGTGTCCCGACAGTGGAATCCGTACTGCTTATCACGCTGTCATATTCGCTTCCGGAGATATGCTTTGTCTCGAGCTTTCCCGAGGGACTTGGCAGTGCAAAAGCAGAATTATATATGAAAACCGATGCTCCGATACCGATGAGAAGCGCGATACAGGCGGCTATCGAAATAAGCCGCGCAAGCGGGAAACGCCGCCGAAATCTCTTCGGCATCGCCTCGTCGATATAGCTTTCGTCTATATCGTTCATCAGATTTATCAGCTTATCGTCGTTCATATATCAAATCCCTCCTTTTTCATAAATTCAGCCAGTTTTTCGCGGGTGCGGAGCAATGCGGTTTTGACCTTGCTTTCGCTGATGCCCAGCTCATGCGCAATTTCACGCACTGTGCTCATATACCAATATTTCTGCACAAAAATTATGCGCGTCTCCCTCGGCAGAGCGCCGAGAAAGCGGTTTATCGCGTCTCTCTGCATATAGCTTTCTTCAATATCGCCGCCGTCACGCGCGGCATTCTGCGACAAAAATTCAGACTCGGCTTCGCTTATGCCGTTTTCATCATCACCCATGCCGCGCCGCTTTGCCAGACGCCGCCGCAATCTGTCTATGGCGAGCCCGCGGACTATCTTGCCGAGAAAAGCCGAAAGCTTCTCGGGATAGTGTGGGGGAATCAGCTCCCAAAGACGAAAATAAGCGTCGCTCGTGCATTCTTCCGCATCAGCGGTATTATGGAGGATATTGCAGGCTATATATTTGCAGTATCTGTCATATTTTTTCTGTGTTTCGGATATTGCAGCTTCACTGCGCTCCCAAAACAAATCAACTATTTGCTTGTCTTCCACCTTTACTCCTTTCCCGTGTGATAAAATGAAGGTCCTTCACCCAAATACCCGCAAAAAGCATGGCGCAGGTTACACGAAAATAAAAATAAATGAAAAATTTATCAAAATATCCTCCCATGCAAAGCAAGGGAGGATATTTAAGTTTATTTTGCTTTAAAGCTTATGCTTTTTTCTTCTTGATGAGAAGAGCTGCAACTGTACCGATAGCCGCAACACCTACCACGGAGAGAATTACGATGAGAGCTGTGTTGCTCTTCTTCTCGGGTTCGGGTTCTGCTGTTGTAGCGGAGGTTGTGGTTGCTTCTGTTGTTGTGGAAGCCGTTGTTTCTTTCTCAATCATCGGGATTTCTTCGGACTCAAGAACTTCACCGCAAACTGTGCACTTCTTGACTCTCAGACCCTTTTCGGTCTCTGTAGCAGCCTTGGAAACTTCCCATTCGCCCGCCTTGTGACCTGTAGCCTTAACTTCCTCGGATTCAACGATAAATCCGCAGGATGTGCAGACCTTGCGAACATATCCGTCCTCTGTGCAGGTTGCTTCCTTTGTTTCTGTCTTTGTCTCGGTGTGCTCGCACTTAACCGTGCTTGTTTCTGTTACACCGCAGACGCGGCAGGTTCTCTTGTATACGCTGTCGGAAGTTGCCGTAGCCTCGGAATCAAGTACCCAATCTGTGAATACATGACCCTTTGCTCTTATCTTGATGCTGCCTGTCTTGGCGCCGCAGTCGGAGCAGTAGTATGTATAGCCGCCGTCCTCTGTGCAGGTAGCGTTCTTCTTGACTCTCTTGCCCTGGTTATGCTCGCCCTCTTCTACCATGCCGCAAACCTTACATGTGCGTGTATGGAGCTTCATATCCTTGACCTTCCAGTCTTCCCATGTATGCTCGGGAAGCTTCTCTATAGTGAAGTCTTTCTCAAAGCCGCAGACTGTGCACTTGTGATGCTTTACGCCCTCTTCTTTGCATGTGGCAACCTTTGTTACTTCGCCTGCATTCCACTTGTGGTCTTCTGTCTCTGTTTCGTGACCTACGGAGCATGTGCGGGTATGCTTGCCGTCATCAGCGGATGTCCATGCGCTCCAGTTGTGCTCGGGGTTTACGGGAACATCTTCTGTCTTTGTAGCGGCACATGTTGTACATGTATAAGTCTTTACGCCTGTCTCTGTGTGAGTTGCGGGTGTTGTGATAACGCCTGCATCCCAGTTGTGAGCGGCTGTTTCTTCAGCGGGAGTTACGCCTGCGGGGCAGGTTGTACATGTACGCTTGTGACTGTTTTCGTCAACCTTTGTCCACTCGCCGAATACATGAGCTTTCTGAGCAATATCTTCTACATCGTGCTTGTGACCGCAGTCTGTACATGTGTATGTAGTCCAGCCCTTGGCTACGCATGTAGCCTCCTGCTTTACTGTGCCCTCTTCGGCATACTTATGCTCGATATCGTTTACGCCTGCGCAGACGCTGCATGTAGCGCTGTGAGAAGTTTCGTCCTTATCGGCATATGTGTATGTATGAGCGGCAGTACCTGTATATGCACATTTGGAACATGTGAATGTATGCTTTGCCGCGTCGGTATTGTCATATGTGAAAGTGTGCGCCTCTGTACCGATGTGGTCGCCGCACTTTGTGCAGAGCTTGTAGTGCTCTTCGGATGTTGTTGTATAGTTGTCCTCAAGTACATGAGCACACTTTGTGCTTACTGTAGCGGACTCTGTTGTGCCGGTTTCAGCGCTCTCAAAGTAGGATTTCAGGTCAAAGTCGCACGCACTGTTTACAGTTACGCCGATTGTCTGATTGCCGGTTTTGACACCGTCTTTTACTTTGAACTTAAGTGTAGCGATGATACCGTTGTCTGTAACATTGGACTCGGCGTCAACAACCAGCTTGGATGATGTGGTGTTTGCTGTAAAGCCGCCGAAAGCAACTTCTGCACCGGTCTTTTCTATAGCTGTAAGCTCGAAGCTCTCCGGATATGTAAATGTCATCTCGATGGCACTCAGACCGGGGTTATTCTTTATCTTGAGGTAAACCGTAAATTCCGCGCCGGCTTCCATATCTGCGGGAACACCTGTGCTGTCAATGTAAACCACGGGAGCATCAGCCGCCAGAAGAGGCAGGCTTGCCACAACCAGCATGAGTACTACCAGCAGGGACAGCATAATTTTCTTTTTCATTTTTGATTCCTCCGTAAGTGAAATGATTAATTCTCAAAAATCGGTCCGATACCCCGAAAACCACACCGGCGCTGTCGTTTGCCATGCAGCTTCTCCGCCGCCGAACCAAACGGGCGCAAAGAAACAAGATACCGATACACATTATATGTATATAATAGCATGGGATGATGTAAAAGTCAACCGTTTTCAGAAAAAAATGATGTGTTTTTTTTCGAAAAAAGTCAAAAATCACATTCTGCATGCTTCTTTTTTATTCATATAGTCAAAAAAAGCGCCCGTATATCGGATGGAATTTTAAATTCTTTCCAAATTTATAATATGCAGGCGACGGGAAAAATATAATCCGCCGCACTTTCTTTTGAGGGAAGCGGCGCACCTCTTCCCTGTCAGAAAATACTGTGCAGATTGAAATTTTCCATCTGCTTTATGCGGCGTACGGCATCTATGAATTTCAGCCGCGCCGTGATGAAGCTGTCCTTGGATTTTGTCACATAGCTTGAATAAAGCTCGCTCATCGCGTCGTCCGCGCGGTTGATATCGTCATAGCCGACGGTGTAGGCAAGCTTTGTTATCTTCTTATCCCAGAGTTCCCAGAGCTTTTCAATCTTTTCCGCCACATCCGAAAAATCATCGGCTATATCGCCGTCGCGCTCCGGCACGGACGCGGCGATATCGAGCATTTCATCCACCGTTCTGTTTATCGAAAGCATATTCAGCACCACGACTCCCGTCAGTATGCAGACTATCGCCAGTGCGCAGATAAATGTTTTCATTTGCCCTCCTTACGGATAATGACCGTATTATCGTTATCGTCCACCGTCATGAGAAAAACATCACTGATATCGGCGATGCGGCGCTTTTTCATCTCGCCGAGAATCCATTCTTTCGTTTTACCCGTAACCTGCATTTCGTAATCGGAAATATGCCCGTCCACTATAAGCATATGCTCTATTCCGCTTCCGTCGCCCCCGATATTCATATCCTTCTGCTTCAGCGGAGAATTTTTGTCATTTGTCAGCACGGAAATCTGCCCGTTCTGCTCCAGTATCGCATAATCGACCTCGTTTACGGCGGATATGCCTTTGAGCCGCAGTTCGCCCATCAGCTCCTCCATGCTCATGCGCATGCGGAGCATTTCGCGCTGGTCTATCTGCCCTTTTCTGATGATAATGCTCGGGTTGCTGTCCAGAATTTTCTTCATGACATTGCTCTTGGTCGAGAGATATGACATTATCACTTCTACGGAAACAAGCAGAAATATCGGTATCACGGCGTAGATTATCGGGATATCGGCATCGGTGAGCGGCTGAGAGGCAAGCTCGGAGAGAAGAAGCGCCGTTATCAGCTCCGAGAGCTGCATCTGCCCTATCTGCCGCTTTCCCATGAAGCGCAATACGGCAATCAGCATGATATAGATTATCAGTGTTCTGACAAATAATGAAGCCATTTTTTCCTCCGCGGGATTTTTATTTATTTTGCTTCATTATATAAAAAATATGTAAATTTGAGTCTAAATCGGATAAAAGTATTGAGTTTTCGGAGAAAATATGTTAATATATTCCCGATATAATATTAACGGAGGCTTTCTCATGAAAAAGATAATTTCATTTGCACTCGTCCTCTCCATGCTCCTTCTCGTGCTCTGCTCCTGCGGAAGCAAGAAAACCATAGCAAAGATAGAGGTCGAAAACTACGGCACCATAACAGTAGAGCTTTATCCCGATATCGCTCCCATAACCGTGAAAAACTTTGTGAATCTCGCAAAAAAGGGCTTCTATAACGGGCTCACATTTCACCGCATAATCGACGGCTTCATGATTCAGGGCGGCGACCCGCTCGGCAACGGCACGGGCGGCAATACCGACAGTCAGGGCAACCGCCTCACTATCAAGGGTGAATTTACCGCAAACGGCGTAAACAACACTCTTTCCCACAAGCGCGGCGTAATCTCCATGGCAAGGGCTCAGGACTATAACAGCGCAAGCTCGCAGTTCTTTATCATGCATAAAGACGCGGCATATCTCGACGGCGCCTATGCCGCATTCGGTCAGGTGACAAGCGGCATGGAAGTCGTAGACAAGATATGCGCCGATGCAAAGCCTACCGACAGCAACGGCACCATCCCTGCCGAAAATCAGCCGAAGATAATCTCGATAACGATTGAATGAGGCACAAAATGGCTTTTGAAACGCTGACGAAAAATATAGAATATCTGACAGACTGGCGCGTCGTCGGCAACAGCTGTTCCGTCTATAAGGACGGAAAGCAGGTCTATACCCATGCCTCCGGCTACAGCGACAGAGAAAACGGAATCCTGATGACAGGCGGCGAAACGCATTATCTCTATTCCGTTTCAAAGGTGATAACCTGCTCGCTCGCAATGACGCTCTGGGAGAGAGGAATCCTTAAACTCGACGCGCCGATATCAGATGTTCTGCCCGAGTGGAAGTCTCCTCTCGTGCGAGTGGCGGATGCGGACGGAAACGAAAACCTTGTCCCTGCAGAGCGCCCGATAACGGTGCGCAATCTCTTTACGATGACGGCGGGGCTTACCTACGACCGCGACACGCCGCAGATTCGCGCGGCTTATGAACGCACGGGCGGCAGACTGCCGACAAGGGAAATCTCCCGTGCGCTCGCGCAGACGCCGCTTATCTTTCAGCCCGGCACCGCATGGCGGTACAGTCTTTGCCACGACCTGCTCGCGGCATACTGCGAGGAGCTTATCGGCGAGCGCTTCGGTGACTTTGCCGAGCGCACTTTCTTCGCTCCGCTCGGGATGACAAGAACCTCATACGGCGTTAAAAAGGGCAAAAACGACGATGTCGCTCCGCTTTATAAGTTCGAGCTTGATACGGAAACCTCTCATCTCAACGAAACGCAGAGAAATACATACATTCTCGGAAGCGAATACGACTGCGGCGGCGCGGGAGTCGTCTCCTGCCGCGACGATACGGCAAAGCTGATGGATGCTCTCGCACGCGGTGGCATTTCGGCAGACGGAGTGCGCATAATCGGCGAAGATACGCTGAAACTCATGCGCGAAAACGAGATTGCCGCCGTGCGCGACTCATGGCAATGGGAGCAGTACAGGTATTACAACTACGGACTCGGCGTCTATACGCTCGATGACCCAGTGGCGCTCGGAGTGCCGAATGCACCGAGAAAAATTTTCGGCTGGTGCGGCGCGGCGGGCTACCATGTGATAGTAGATATGGATAATAAACTCAGCCTTGTCTATGCCGAGCAGATGCACAACAGCCAGGAGCCGACATTCCTCAAGCTCATGCGCGAGGGGCTCTATGCCGACGAAAATAAAGGTTTGCTTTTTTGAATAGACTGTAAAGTACGAGCCGCGGCGATGCCGCGGCTCTCATTTTTTAAAATCTGAAATAGAGGAACGGGTTATACGAGCCATCGATAAGATATGCCGTGCTGACTATGAGCATAGCGAAGCAAGCCGCATAGCCGAGGCAGGTAAAGACCGCCCTGCTCTTCTCTTTTTCGCAGAGTTTAGCCCAGAGTTTCTTTCCTATCGGCATAGCGCAGACAAGCGCGATGACGAGAGTGAAGAGATAGCTCGATACATAGAAGAGACTCGATGTATCGTAGAGCGCAGTCGTTCCCACGCCGAAAAGCTCGCCGAATTTCGAGAATACCTGCGAAAGGTTTTCCGTATCGAATATGATGAAGCCGAAAACCGTCACGAAGAAGAAATATATGCGGGAGATAACATGGGATTTTTCGAGATATTTCCCGTAGATATACTTCTCGAGGATTATCAGCACGCCGTAATAACCGCCCCACAGGATGAAATTATACGATGCGCCGTGCCACATTCCCGTGATGAACCAGACAACGAGCAGATTGAAGATATGGCGCGCGGGTTTTACTCTGTTGCCGCCCATCGGGAAGTAGACATAATCGCGAAACCATGTTCCGAGCGACATATGCCAGCGTCTCCAGAAATCCGTCGCCGTCTTTGCGATGAAAGGATAATTGAAGTTTTCAAGGAAAGTGAAGCCGAACATATGCCCGAGTCCTATCGCCATATCGCTGTAGCCCGAGAAATCGAAATATATCTGGAGCGGCAGGGCGATGGCATAAGCCCAAGCCATGAGCACCGTATGTCCGCCCTCCGCCTCGGCATAAAGCTTCACAAGCGCCGCGAGCGAATTTGCGATAAGTACCTTTTTGCCCAGACCTATGCAGAAGCGTGATATGCCGAGCGAAAATTTCTCGAGAGTGACGCTTCTTTCTTTCAGTTCTGCCGCCACTGTCTCATAGCGGACGATAGGTCCTGCCACGAGCTGGGGAAAAAGTGTTACATATGCGGCAAAATTGATGAAGTTTTTCTCCGCGCGAACCTCTCCGCGGTAGACATCTATGGTATAGCTCATGGTCTGGAAAGTATAGAAGCTTATACCTATCGGCAGAGCTATTTTAAGAAGCGGAACAGCGGCGCCCGTCAGCGCATTGAAGCTGTTTATGAAGAGATCAGCGTATTTGAAATATCCGAGAAGCGAAAGGTTTATCACAAGCGAAATGCAAAGGAAAAGCCTCGTCATGCCCTTTTTTTCGCGGAAATGCTCTATTCCGAGCGAGCAGAAATAGTCGGTCAACGATGATGCAATCATCAGCCATATCAGATGCTGTTCGCCTATGTAATAGAATATAAGGCTTGAAATCAGCAATACAAGATTGCGCAGTTTTTTCGGCACGATAAAGTAGCAAAGAAGCGTTGCCGAGAGAAAGACGAAAATGAAACCTATACTTGAAAATACCATGCTGCCCTCCTCAGTTTACCTGCAGATTGCTGCTGACATCGATAGCGGAAATATTGTAGGCGAAGAGCACATCGCCTCCCTCTTCGAGAGGAACTATGCTGAAAGCCTTTTCCGTGCGGATATAGCGGATATCATAGAAAACAACCTTGGAATAATCCGAGAGAAGCAGGGGCGCGAGACTTCTGCCGAAAGAATCGGAGAAGAGACAGAGCGTCTTGCCGTCGGGATTTTCGGGATTTTCGATAACGGTTACCGTGCAGGCGCCGCCCATAAATACATCGTAGGCGTCGTTCGCCGTGATATACTCATCGTAATAAAGCTTCGCCTCGGTAAGCTCGCCGGTTTTCTTGTCGGCGCGGTATACCTTTGCCTTTTTCAGCGTCGGTGTCATAACGCATGATATTGTGTCGGGCGAAAGCGGTAATGCGCTTTGCCCATAGTAAACTCCGTAAAACGGTGCGAGCGATTTCTCGATGCTCGCTTCCTTGCACTTTGCTCTTCCCATTACCTCGAGCAAGCGGTTGGCGGTAGGAATTATCTTATCCTCTTTCCAATGTGTATCCGTTTTATAGTAGCAGTCGATATCCAGCGTATCGAAAATATTTATGAATTTTGCCGAGGTTACGCCGGATTTTATTTTATCGGAGAGAGCGGCGTAATCTATGCTCGGTGCGCCTATCTTGTCCGCGATAAAATACATTTTGTCGGGGATTATCGTAGAATATATATTCATATTCTTATCCGCGAGATATTTTTCGTATATTTTATTAAGTCTTTTTATGTAGGTATCCGCCGCAGTTTCTTTCATGGGATATGATATCTCGGCGGCATGCCCGCCGGAGATGACTATCTTATTATTCACCTTTTGGCGGAATATGTAGAAATGAGCCGCCGATTTTATGCGGCGAAAGCCGTCGCGCATGGGAAACTGATCGAGCAGATATTTCTCCTCGTCGGTGAAAAATTTGCCGTTTCTTATCGTTTCTATCGTTACATCGGGTCTTTTTGTGAGCTCGCGCCGCTCGCTTTTCGAGATTTCATCCGGCGTGCGCACGAGCGCGGATATGCCGAAGCCGAATACAGTAAATACGAAAAGCAGGCTGAAAACGAAAGCTCCTATTCTGGTGGATTTTTTCACGGTCGGTTATTCCCCGCGTGAAAATCAGTCGCCGAAGCCGCCCATCAAGCCGCTGTCGCTCCAGTCTTTCTCGCGGTCTATTCTCGTAACGCCGGAGCCGGCAAGTTCTTCCACAGCCTTGTAAACATCATTGCATTTTTCCGTATCCGATGTTGTGAAAACGAGATATTCTCCAATCTGACCGCCGACGATAGCCTGAGGTCTGAGGCATCCGAAGCGGACAGCCTCTGTCTTTGCCACTATCTTCTCGGCTACGGTCTTTACATCAACGCCCGCCTTGAATTTTACTACGACTACGGAATGTGTGAACCAACTTGCTTCGGGCTTGGATTCCATGGCTGCCTCAATATACTGCTTGAATTCGTCGACGGAAAGACCGAGTATGGTTTCGCAGCTGTCCTCATCGACTGCGAGGTGATAGCATTCTATCCTGCCGATACCGTATTCGTTGTCTTTTTCAATTTCCGTAGCGCGGGCGATTATCTTATCAAGCAGAGTGTCTATATCTGTCTTGCCGGAGAAAAGATTGTCGCTCGGTTCGGGCTTGGGCTCGGGCTTTGTCGTCTCTGTGGTCGAGGTTGTCTCCTGTTTTCCCGTGGTGGAATCGGTCTTTTTTGTCGTGCTTGTGTCGGTTGTTGTTATATCGGTTTTGCCTGTTGTGTTTTTGGGGTCATCCTTTTTTGCGGTGCAGGACGAAATGACTGAACATATTATAACGAGTACGAGTAAAACGGAAATAAAATTTTTCATTTTTAATTTTGTCCTTTCAATAAATTGATGATTTCTTTTGCAGTATCGTAAACATTTTTTTCGGCGTCATCGCCGTCGGCGGAAAAAGAATACGAGAATCCGCCGTCGCTCCATATCGCGTAGCGAACCGTGCCGAATGAATAATAGTGTACCGTCACGCCGGCATATTCCTGCGTGCCCTCGAGTCTGCCGCCGAATATACCGCTGATATCAGCCGTGCATTCCGCTATTTTCAGCTCCGAATCATCCGTATAGATGATTCTGCCGCTCTCGGGCTTGTTGCCGGACATAATCACGATATAGCTGTCGGCGCGCTTGGATTCCGGCTTCGGAATGCTGTAGCCGAGTGCTTTTTCCATTTCATCGTAGGAATCGCAGTAAAGCATCGGTGTCGGCGTGAGAACGATTTCGGTCGGTTCCGTGGTTCCGGGTCCCGCAGGCGAAGCTATATGACCGCCCGCAAAAATGCCGACAGCCACAAGGCAGATGCAAGCCGCAAGCACGGAAAGCCGCTTTGATATTCGTGAAAATCTTCTCGCCCGCTCTTCGTTTTCCGCTTTTTTCAGCTTATCCGCGGAGTCGAGCTCCAGCGCCTCATCAAGCAGCCTGTCGTCAATGCCGCTCATAGCGTCGATGAATTCATCGCGTTTCAAATTTCATATCCCCTTTCTGTAAGATATTTTTTCAGCTTGTCCCTCAGGCGAAAGAGCTTAACTGAAACGGCATTTTCGCTCATATCAAATCTTTTGGCGATATCAGCCGTTCCTTCCGCCATGAAATATCGGCGGACGAAAAGTACCCTGTCCCGAACGGGAAGTGCCGCGAGAAAGCGGTTTATCTCTCCCGAGACGGAGGAATCGGGCATCTATGCCGATGTATCCGCCGGGATTTCGTTTTCTTCCAGCTCGGAGAAAAGCACATTTCCCTCTCCGTTTCGCTTTTCGCGCTTGTTATAGCGATATTTGTCTATCGCTATACTGCGGGCAAGCTTGCAGACAAAGGAGCGCAGATAATCGGGACGATAGGGCGGTATCAGATTCCATACTTTCATATAAACATCGTTTACACACTCCGTAGCGTCATCGTCATTGCGAAGAACATTTGACGCCACCGAACCGAGAAGCCCACCGTATTTTTCGGAAAGCTTCGAGATTCCCTCTTCGCTGTGGTTGTAGAGAAGCTCCACTATCGCACTGTCTTCCATCATTATCGTGCTCCTTTCTCCCTCTCTGTAATCGTTACCGTTTTTTCGGGCGCGATATTACAGAAAATCGGGAATTTTTTTGAAAAATTTTATTTCCGTATGATAAAATCCTCTTCGCTCGTCCGAAAAGAATAAAATCAGCTTTGCTTTTGGCGCGGTTTTCTTCAGAAAAGCCCCCGCCGCAAATCGAAAAAAAAGCGGGTTTTCGCCCGCTTTTCTTCATTATATAATATATCACATGTTTTCGTCCATGTATTCGTCGATACAGGCGCGGAGCGTAGCCAGCGCATCCTGGATAGAAACATTGCTTACCTGTGCGCCCGCCGCATCAAAATGACCACCGCCGCCCATTTTCTCCAGAATAAGCTGAACATTTATACTGCTCTCGGAGCGCGCCGAGATATGAACCGTATCGCCTATCTTGCATATGGCGAAAGCCGCAAGCACGCCGTCCACATGGAGGAGCCTGTCCGCCGCCTTTGCCGCATTGACGCGCGACATACCGGAAAGACTCTGCTCATTATTGAAAGCAATGGCAATAACGGAGCGATGAATGACAACATTGCTCTCAAAGCGTGCCTCTGTTAGGAAATCCTGTATGCTCGTCTTGAAGAGTGCGTTTGCATCGAGCGGACTTGCGCCCTCGCCGCGCAGATAGAGCGCCGAGCCGAAAGTGCGGACGCCCGTATTATGCGTAAACTGCTTCGTATCAAGGAGCATTCCAGCAAAGAGCAGGTCTGCTATCTCCTTGGAAAGCGCGCCCTGCGGGAGCACCTGCTCTAGAAGCTCGGAAACAAGCTCCGCGGCAGATGAAGCCGACGGCTCTATATAAACTATATTCGGCTGAATGGCAAATTCCGCCGTCTTTCTGTGGTGGTCGATTATCACGACATTCTTCGCGTTGGCGATGACATCGGGCGCCTCGCAGAAGTTGACATTGTTTACATCGACCATGACGGCAAGCGATGTGCTTGTGATGAGGTCCTGTGCCTCAACCCTGTCTACAAATATATCGTTGTATTCGGGATTCTTTTCGAGCAGCTTGAAGCAGCCCGCGAGGTTCTTATCCGTGCGGTCGGTGACGACATATGCTTTCACGCCGCAGAATTTTGCAAGCTGAACTATGGCAAGGCAGGAGCCGAAAGCATCGAAATCGGCATATTTATGACCCATGACTATGACATTGTCGCTTCCGCTCATGAGCATGAGAAGCTCGTTTGCGATAACTCTCGCGCGCACCTTTGTGCGCTTCTGAACAGTCTTTGTCTTGCCGCCGTAGAACTCCACGCCGTCCGGCGTTTTCACTACGACTTGGTCGCCGCCGCGCTGAAGCGCCAGATCAAGCGCCGCCTGAGTAAAGCGCGCTTTCTCGGCGAGTGTGCCTTTCGTCTTGCCTATGCCGATGGAAACGGTGACAGGCAGAGTGGAATCCCCTATGCTGACCTCGCGTACATCATCGAGCACGGAGAAGCGCTCTTTCTCGAATTTTTCGAGATATTTCGCATCGAAAAACATCGCGAACTGGTTTCTGTTATATTCCTTGATAACGCCGCCGACCGCGTCCATATCGCGCTTGAGCAGTGAAAATACATCAAATACCGCGTTGTTATCCACGCCCTGTCCATACTGCATTATCTCATCGATATTATCTATCATCGCATATGCGACGACGGTATCCTCGTCGTCAAGGCGCTTATAAACATTTTTCAGCTCCGAGATATCCTCAAATATCGTCATATAATATTTCTTGCCCTTGGAGCTGACCTCATAGCCCTTTACGCGAAAAACAGGGCGTTCGCTCTCATCCGCATCTGAAACGGAAACAAAAGAGACCTCCACACCGTCCGCTTCACTGCTCTTCATTATGCGCTCGAGTGTGGCATCGCATATATTGTCAAGATACTTGCCGTAAAGCACGCTGTGCGACTTGAAATTTGCGGAGAGCGCGGAATTATACCACACTATTTTACCTTTGTCGTCGCAGACGAGCGTCGGCATATGGAGATTCTGAATGAAATCCAGCGTTATCGCGCCGAAAACAGAGCCTTTCATATCCGCCGGCTTGGCACTTGCCCTGCCGCCGGAGACGATGCACGCCACTATCGTAACAACGGCAACGACAACATAAACCACAAGCACCGTCAGCACAATGCCGGCAGGCTCAGATTCCGTATAAGCCATCAGTATCACGCAGAGCGCGAGCGCTATGACGGCAAATGCGGCGCAGAGTATTCCGCCGATGCCGATACTTCCTATATTGCCTATGCGCCTCTTATTTTTATCAGACATATTTTCCATTCCTTTCGCGCTGATTTTTTCATGCAAAACGATATGCCGCATGGCAGGAGAAGCTTATTTGCCCTCTTCCCCGCCGTTTCCCTCGTTCATATCGCGGAATTTTCTGAAATTATATATACCTATCGTATCGCTCGTGCCGATGAACGCCACGAGATAGATAGCGAGATAAGCAAGCCCGAATATGATGAAAAGTCCGCAGAGCACCGTCATCAGCACGGCGAATTTTCTCGTGGCGCGCTTGCGGTAGCGGATCGCAAGCCCTTTTATTCCCATCACGGCAAAGCACGGGAGCAGAATCATCGTGAGGTTCATGCAGACGAGCGACGCATAGTAAAAAATACCGCTCTGTGCGCCTATCATCGAGGTTATCATCTGGAGGAAGAACGAAACAAGGAAAATGACAGCACTTGCCTTGCTCGGCAGAAAAATTCCGTTTTTCTTCGGAAGCAGAGGATAGAAGCCGAAAAGCTTAGCAAAGCCGACCGCCGCATAAAAAGCGATGAACGAGCACACATTGACAAAAACGACAATGATAGCCACAGACATAGCTTTCACGGTCTCCACAAGAGCCTCTATGATGACAGCCGAAGTCAGCTGCTCCGCAAGATTTGCGCTGATATTTGCCGACTCGATAAGCTTATCGAGATAGGGTCCCATGCTCTCGGTAAGAGCCGCTTTCAGATTATTAAATATTGCGAGTATATCTGCGGGAAGCGCTCTTATCGAGCCGCCCTTGCAGAGATAGGAGACAAGAATCAGTGCCGCGGCAAAAACTCCCGCAAAAACCGATACGCTTATGATAACGGCGATTCTCGGATGGTCGCGGCGCAGTCCGTAAGCGATAAGCGTGCCCGCTATCACCACGGAAAACGAGAATACGGCAAAGAATATATTGCCCGAAATAAAGTACGCTACGGCAAACGCAGGCACTGTGACAAGATAATTCAGCTTTTTGCCGTTCAGTATGAGAACAGACGAAAAAGCGGCGGCGGCAAGCAGCGTAAAGAAAAACGCCGTCGGTGCCAAACCTATTTTCATATTCAGTGCGCCGAGCGCCATTAGCAGCAACACACCGAGGTGAAGTGCCGCCGTTTTTAGCAGGTTGCGGTTTTTGCCCATTATATACCTCAAAATTTATTTTTTCTTATTTTCTTCTGCCTGACGGAGCAGGTGCGCCGTCAGATTCTTATTGAACTCAACTGCGGTATTGTAGCCCATTCTCTTCTGGCGGCTTTCCATAGCCGCTATCTCGATTATTATAGCCAGATTTCGTCCCGGCTGAACGGGAATGGTATTTGTCGGTATCTCAAGTCCGAGGATATTTGTCGTCTCCTGCTCGAGACCGAGCCTGTCATAAACCTTATCCTGATTCCAATGCTCGAGCTTGATGATAAAATCTATCTTTTCGCTTTCCTTTACGGCGCCGACACCGAATATACGCCGTATATCGACGATGCCTATGCCGCGAAGCTCTACATAATGCTTGATTATCTCCGGTGCCGTGCCGACGAGCGTTTTCTCCGAAACACGCTTTATTTCCACGGCGTCATCGGCGATGAGACGATGACCGCGCTTTACAAGCTCTATTGCGGTTTCGCTCTTGCCTATGCCGCTGTCGCCGAGAATGAGTATACCCTCGCCGTACACCTCTACAAAAACACCATGGCGGCGTATGCGCGGCGCAAGATGGATATTGAGCGATGCTATCACGGCGGACTGGAAATCCGAGGTTGTATAATTCGTTCTGAAAAGCGGCAAGCCGTATTTGCGGCAGACATTCATTATCTCATCAAAAGCGGAAAGCCCCGAGGTTATGACAAGTGCGGGCGGATTGTGCGCCGCGAGCCGCTCAAGCTTATACTGGCGTTCATCTGCCGATATGGAGGAAAGGAACTGATGCTCCGCATGACCGATAAGCTGGATTCTCTTGTGGTCGAAGCAATCGTAAAAACCGTTGAGTGCAAGTCCGGGACGGTTTACAGCAGAGCTGTAGATAAGCAATTCGTCATAGTTTTCGGGAACAAACATAACTTCAAGCTTGAATTCATCGGCAAGCTCCTTCAGTCTGACAGAATATACTTCGGTACTGTTTTCCATGATAAAACTCCTTTTCTCTGCCGCAAGTCAAAACTTCGCATATAAATCTATAGTTATTTTATATAATACCATATATCGGTAAATTTTTCAATACATTTTTCACTTTTTTGTCCGACACGCTGCGACAAAATGGTGCGGGAAAGGAAGGCGTCTTTGTGATTCTGTGTGGCGACGCGAGTCCCGCCCCGTCTCGGCGACCAGAAAAAGAAACATAAAGAAACTTTTCCTTTATCGCGCTTTTGAGTGGCCAAAAGCGCGATAAACGCAAAGAATTTTTACTCTTTTTTTAAAAGACACCTCATCCGTCAGCCTGTGGCTGACACCTTCTGCCCCTGTCTCGGCGACGCCGACCGCGTTCGCTTGCGCGAATCGGTCAATTCCCCACTGGAGAAGGCTGGCGAAAATCCTTGCTTTCGTCAGCGCACAAACTAAATTCACGCCCGCCAACCCTATTATGCGGGCGTGCAGACAATGCGTGCACGAATCTGCTCGGCTTTTTCGTGTGATATGTTCGCACGCGTGGTATGGTTGAAACCACGGAAAGCGCGACATTGCAGATTTCAGCTCTGCCCTGTGCCGCACGCACTTGCCACGCATGGCTCGCGCGACTAACTCGTGCACGCGGAAGGTGTTTTTTAAGAGGGAGGAAAGCCCTCTTAAATGACTTTTGGTACTTTTCGTCACTGAAAAGTACAAGAAAGGAAAAAGTATCTTTATGTTTTTTTCGTGTCAATATCACCGAGAGTCCACAAAAAACCACCATAATGCCGACCATCAAAAAAGGGGCTTTGACAGCCCCTTTTTCTGCTTATTTACTTAACTTATGAAAAATTGAATGTGATATCGCCGCAGTTCTTGAATATGGACTCAACCTGATCCTTGAAAGCCGCGGGAATAGTAACACTCTTCAGTCCCGTGCAACCCGAGAAAGCGCAGGGCTCGATTTCGGTAACTCCCGCAGGAATTGTTATCGAAACAAGCGATGAGCAGTTTGCAAAAGAATATGCACCGATAGATTTGAGCGTGGAGGGCAGAGTGATATCGGAAAGCTTGGAGCATTTCCAGAAGGCATGCGCCTCGATTGTTTCAAGACCTTCGGCTATGGTAACCTTTTCGAGATTCGGGAAGTTTGTAAATACCTTCTGCGAAACTTTTCTTGCGGATGAAGGAATGATAACTTCCTTGACGCCGGAGGCATCGTTCTTTACGAGAGTCGCATAGAAGCCGACCATCGTGACAGGATATTTCTTGCCGCTGTAAACATATTCTGCAGGTATATCAATTGTAGCCTCGGCATTCTTCCATTCCTGAACGGCAACGCCTGTGATACTGCCGTTATCATCCTTGAGCAGACGGGCATAAAACTTGTATTCAAGACTGTCTACAATATCCGTATTTTCAAATGTCATTGTGATGGGGAGAGTATTTGTCGTGCTTTCTGTTGTTTCCGTTGTCTCAGTTGTCGAAGAGGTGGAAGCACTTGTCGTTGTGGAAACGGTGCCGGGAGTAGGATCCTTTCCGCAGGAGGAAAGAACAGCCGCCGATGCACAGAGCGCACCTATAATAAGGCAGAGTGAAATTATCTTTTTCATAGTGAATTATCCTTTCGAATAAAAGTGTTTAACTTTACATATCATAAACTATATCATAAATTTTGCGATTTGTCAATCACCTTGCGAAAATTGCAAAAAAGTTTGAATTTTGTTCAAATTCCGTTTATCGACAGAAAAGGAGAGAAAAATCATGGCTTTTCGTGAAAAAGCGGGAAAATTCGGGATGTATATTCTCTATGCGGCAGGCGGCGCGGCGGCACTTTTCCTGTTTTTGCGCTATCTTCTTCCCGCATTCGCGCCGTTTATTTTGTCGTTTATCCTTGCGCTTGCGTTGCAGAAGCCCGTGAATTTTCTCGAGAAAAAATGCCGCGTGCCGCGCGCGATTTCCTCCGCTCTGCTCGTGCTTCTCCTGCTCGGACTTATCTGCTGGGGGATAGCGGCGTTGCTCGGTGCGCTTATCCGCGAGAGCGCGGAATTTATCTCGGAACTGACCTCGGGCAGCGCCGATTATCTTGCGGAAATCTCCGCGCTTGCCGATAAAATAGGCGGTGCGGTAGACCGCATAATAGGCGATATCTTCCCTGCCGCAGAGGGCGGAGTCGATACGGCGGGCATGATGCGCTCGCTCTTTCTCTCGGCACTTTCCACCGCCGCGACAACCGTTTCGCGTTGGGTGGCGCATACTGTTTCCGCCATGCCGCGCGCGCTCGTCTTTTTCATTGCGCTTGTATTCTCCGGTATTTATTTTTGCGCCGATTATCCGAAAATACGCGCCTTTGTCGCAGAGAAGCTTTCGGGCAGGCTGAAAAAATATTCCCTGCATATACGAAAAGAGGGAATTGTAGCGGCGGCAAGCTATGCGAAATCATATTTTGCCATATTTCTGCTGACTTTTGCGGAGCTGCTCCTCGGATTTGTCATCATCGGGCAGAAATATGCGCCGATGCTTGCTTTTGTTATAGCGATAGTCGATATCCTGCCGGTGCTCGGCATCGGAACGGTGCTCCTGCCGTGGACGGCGGGACTTCTGCTCGCAGGAAACGGAGCAAAGGCACTGGAGATAGGCATAATCTATCTCGTGATAACGGTAGTGCGGCAGATAGCCGAGCCAAGAATAGTCGGCTCCGTGACAGGGCTTCATCCCGCGCTCACACTGATGTGCATGTATTCGGGACTTCGGCTTGCGGGAGCGGCGGGCATGATAGTTTTCCCGATTGCCGCGGCGCTGGCGGTGAAGCTTTCTCAGGCGTTTTCGCGCGAGCGCGAGGCGGAAAAGGGGGAAGCGACATGAAAAACCGCCACCCGGTGAAATTCCGCCTGCATCCCTTTGCGCTTTTCGGCTTTGCCGTGTCGCTTGCCGCCATGCCTGCGCCGTGCTTTGCCGCGCTTGCGGTTTGTACTCTGCTTCATGAGTGCGGGCATCTCACGGCGGCGGCACTGCTCGGAAGAGCGCCGCGCGAGATAACCGTGCTCCCGATGGGCATCTCCATAGATTACGGTGAGGCAGGTTCATACTGCGATATCTGCCTTGTGGCGCTCGCGGGTCCTTTTCTCAATCTGCTTACGGCGGCGCTGGCGTGCGTGCTTCCGCTTGCATCGGATTTTGCCGCATATGCCGTGCTTTTTTCGCTTTCGCTTGCCGCGATGAATCTAATCCCGCTTTCGTTTTTCGACGGCGGCTCGGCGCTCGGTGCCGTGCTTGCCATGCGCTTCGGAACAGCGGCGGCGGACAATACGGCGCGCGTGCTCGATGCCGTTATCCTCGGCTTTTTCTTTCTTATTGCCGTTTACATATTCTTTTACAGCGCGGAGAACGCTTCGCTCCTGATACTTTCCGCTTATCTTTTTGCCGTGATGATAATGAAGCGCGACAGCTCATTTACGCGATAAATTCACGGAAAAGATAAAAAAGAGTGTAGATTTTTTCACGCTTTTGTGTTATACTGGAAAAAACACCCGCGAAAGGAAGTTGATTTATAATGAAAAAGGTTACTATAGAAATGGAAAACGGCGGCGTGATGACGCTCGAACTTTATGAGGATAAAGCGCCGATTACGGTTGATAATTTCGTGAAGCTGGCAAAGGAAGGCTTTTATGACGGGCTTATCTTTCATCGCGTCATCAAGGGCTTTATGATTCAGGGCGGCGACCCGACGGGCACGGGAATGGGCGGTCCCGGATATCAGATAAAGGGTGAATTTGCTTCAAACGGCGTGAAGAACGACCTGCGCCATACGCGCGGCGTTATCTCCATGGCGCGCTCCATGCGTCCCGATTCCGCAGGCTCGCAGTTTTTCATCATGCATAAGGATGCCCCGCATCTTGACGGGCAGTATGCCGCTTTCGGTAAGATGACAGACGGTTTTGATGTGCTTGACGCGATAGCGACTGTTGCAACAGACAGAAGCGACCGTCCGAGAGAAGAGCAGAAGATAAAGCATATCACTGTGGTGGAGGAATAAGCATGAGCGAGAGAACAGACAGGATAAATGAGCTTGCAAGAAAGCAGAAAACAGTCGGTCTTACTCCCGAGGAGGAAGCCGAGCAGAAGAAACTCCGTGAGGAATTTCGTGCCGCTTTCCGCGCAAATTTTCAGAAGCAGCTCGATAATACTTATATCGAAACGCCCGATGGCGAAAAGCACAAGCTCAAAAAGGAAGAATCAAAATAAAGTAAAAACGACCGCATTCCGCGGTCGTTTTTTTCTTTTGCGCACACATTTCTCACCTTTTATTAAAGTTTTCGCCCGCCTTTTGGGGAAGGCGGCGAGGACAAGGGCAGGCTGCCCTTGTCGCGCTCCGCAGAGCGCGAAATCTCTTTTACGGCGTTTTCTTTTTGATAGCTTTTTCTTTTGCGGCGGCGATGGCAAAAGAAAAA
>CAJKRH010000027.1 GCA_905202255.1 uncultured Ruminococcus sp. | reverse complement strand
AATGAGATTTCGCGCTCTGCGGAGCGCGACAAGAGCTACGCGCTCTTGACTGCGCAAGCCTCCCCAAAGGCTTGACCTAAACTTTAATGGGTTGGCGAAAACTTTATTACAGCGAAAAATTATTGAAAGCAAAAAAGCAAAAGAATACAATAAATAAAGAGGAACAAAAAATGAGAGCATACGAAAGATTTCTGAAATATGTCGCTTTCCCGACGATGTCAGACCCGGAAAGCGAAAGCGTACCTTCCACCAAAAAGCAGCTCGCACTGGCGGAAACTCTGGCAGCCGAACTGCGTGAAATGGGGCTTGTCGGCGTTGAAATAAGCGAATACGGCTATGTTTACGCTTCGCTTCCCGCAAACTGTGATAAGGAACTGCCGACAATCGGTTTCATATCGCATATGGACACATCAAGCGAAGCCGCAGACGAGCCTATCCGCTCCCGCATAGTAAAATATACGGGCGGCGACATACTTTTAAATGAAGAAAAAGGCATATATATGCGCATCTCCGACTATCCTTATCTTGCCGATTATGCGGGCGACGAGCTCATCGTCACCGACGGCACAACGCTCCTCGGAGCCGACGACAAGGCGGGCATAGCCGAGATTATGACAGCGCTCGAAAAGCTCATCTCCGAAAACATCCCGCACGGCGAGATAAAAATAGCCTTCACGCCGGATGAGGAGATAGGCAGAGGTGCAGATCACTTCGATGTTGCCCACTTCGGCGCGGATTATGCCTACACTGTCGACGGCGGCGCGCTCGGCGAGCTTGAATATGAAAACTTCAATGCGGCAGGCGCACTTGTCACGATACACGGCGTTTCCATTCATCCCGGCAGTGCCAAGGACAGAATGAAAAATGCAATCCTCATCGCGGGAGAATACAATTCCATGCTCCCCGAAAATGAAATTCCCGCAAAAACCGAGGGCTATGAGGGCTTCTTCCACCTCTATCATATCGAGGGCGAGACGGAAAACACCACAATGAAATATATCATCCGCGACCATGATGCCGAGAGCTTTGCCCGCCGCAAAGAGCTGATGAAAGCTACCGGTGAGGCAATAAACCGCATTTTCGGCGACGGCACGGCTGAGGTAAAAATCACGGATTCCTATCGCAATATGCGCGAAATGATAGAGCCGCGCATGTATATCGTCGACCGCGCGAAAAAAGCGATGGCAGACTGCGGCGTTTCGGCAAAGATTGTCCCTATCCGCGGAGGCACAGACGGTGCGCGGCTTTCCTTCATGGGTCTGCCCTGTCCCAATCTCTGCACAGGCGGCGAAAATTTCCATTCCAGATTTGAATTTGTATCGGTTTCCGCTATGGACAAAATCTCCGATATCATAGCAAAGATAGCGGAAAATCTCACACGCGACTGAACGGAGGCGTATAAATGAATATTGTTATCATAGGCTCGGGCAAAATAGGCGATTCCATCTGCGAACAGCTCGCCCGCGAAGGGCACGATGTCACGCTCATAGACAAAACCTCGGATATCCTCGGCACGACGGCAAATCAGCTTGATATAATGTGCGTTGAGGGCGACGGCGCGATGCGCTCCACGCTGATTGAGGCGAATGCGGGCGGTGCCGACCTTGTTATAGCCTGCACGGGCAGCGATGAAACAAATATGCTCTCATGCCTGATGGCAAAAAAGCTCGGTGCCCGGCGCACCGCCGCCAGAGTGCGCAATCCCGAATATTACAAGCAGATAGACTTCATCAAAAACGATCTCGGCATAGATGTCGCCATAAATCCCGAGCTTATCACGGCAGAGGAAATATGCCGCGTATTTATCTTCCCTGCGGCGCTGAAAATAGAGGTTTTTGCGCGCGGCAGAGCCGAGCTCGTGGAATTTAAAATAGACGAGGGCAGTCCGCTTGACGGAATAACGCTCTCCGCACTCTCGCATGAGGTCAAGGTAAAAGCGCTCGTTTGCGCCGTTCAGCGCGGCGAGGAGGTCTATATACCGAAGGGCGATTTTCGCCTGCTCGCAGGCGACAGAATTCATGTTTCCGCCTCACATAAGGATATCGAGGGCTTTCTGCGTGCCATCGGCGGCTTCCGCGAAAAGGTAAAAACCTCTATGATAGTCGGCGGCGGCAGAATAGGCTATTATCTCGCGGCGCTTCTGCTCTCGGCGGGTATTCATGTCAAGATAATCGAGCGCGACGAGGCTTTTTGCAATGTGCTTGCCGCGGCGCTCCCCGAAGCTGCCGTGATAAACGGCGACGGCACGGATCAGAAACTTCTTTTTGAGGAAGGTATCGAGCATGCCGATTCTTTCGCGGCGCTGACGGGTATCGATGAGGAAAATATGGTCATTTCCCTCTTTGCCCAGAGCAGCGGCGTAGACAAGGTAGTGACAAAGATAAACCGCGATTCCTATATAGATATGGCAGGCAAGATGGGCATAGATTCCATAGTTTCGCCAAAGGACGTCACCTCCAGCCGCATGGTAAGCTATGCGCGCGCCATGGAAAATACCGTCGGCAGCAGCAATGTGGAAAATATGTATAAGATTCTCGGCGGAAGCGTCGAGGCTCTGGAATTCATCATCCGCGACAGCGACGCTCCCTATATCGGCAAGCCGCTCAAGGAGCTCCGCCTGAAAGAAAATTCGCTTATCGGCTGTATCGTGCGCAACAGAAAATCCATCATCCCGAACGGCGATACGGAAATTCAGCTCGGCGACAGCGTTATACTCGTTACCACCGACAGCAGATTCAATGATTTGAAGGACGCTTTTAATATATGAATTACAAATCGGTCTATAATATCGTTTGCAGAATGCTCGCCGTAGAGGCGGTGCTTCTGCTCATTCCCGCGGGTGTTTCTCTCGCCTACGGAGAAATGCGGAGCTTCTTCTGCTTTCTGATAACCGCAGGAATAACAGCGGTGCTCAGCATACCTGCAATAATAATTTTCCGAAAAGGCGGCAGGCATGCGCTCTATGCCAAGGAAGGTCTCGTGACAGTTTCGCTTGCATGGATACTCTGGTCGGCTTTGGGCGCGCTTCCCTTCGTGCTTGAGGGCTGCATCCCGAACTATATCGATGCGCTTTTTGAGACTGTTTCGGGCTTTACCACGACAGGCGCGTCCATACTCAAAAACATCGAGGCTCTGCCTAAAGGAATGCTTTTCTGGCGCAGCTTTACTCACTGGATAGGCGGCATGGGCGTGCTTGTATTTGTCATGACCATCGTTCCGCTCTCCGATGACCATTCCATGCTGCTCATGCGTGCCGAAATGCCGGGTCCCACAGTCGGCAAGCTCGTGCCCAAGGGTAAATCGACGGCAAAAATTCTTTATCTCATCTACATATGTATGACGCTTGCCGAGATAGTATTTCTGCTTTTCGGCGGTATGAGCGTCTTTGACGCATTCATTCACGCTTTCGGAACGGCAGGCACGGGCGGTTTTTCCTCATATAATGCGAGCATAGCGCATTTCAACAGCATCTATATAGAAATGGTGATCGCCGCATTCATGCTCCTTTTCGGAATAAATTTCAATATTTATTTCTTTATACTTATCCGTAAAATAAAGGGTGTGCTGCACAATGACGAATGGAAGGTCTATCTCTCGATAATCGCCGTGGCAACGGGAATCATCGCCGTGGCGACGCTCGGCATCTACGGCGCCTTCGGCACTTCTCTGCGATATGCGTTTTTTCAGGTTGTCTCGTTTATCACGAGCACGGGATATGTCAGCACAAGCTTCGTCGCATGGCCGGCTGTATGCCGTTCGATACTGCTGATGCTGATGGTTATCGGTGCATGCGCAGGCTCCACGGGCGGCGGTCTTAAAGTTTCCCGCGCGATAATTCTTTTCAGGGGACTGAAAAAGGAGCTTCATCAGATGCTCCATCCCAAGGCGGTTTCCCATGTGAAAATGGACGGTGCCATAGTCGACGAAAAGGTAGTGAAAAGCGCCGCGATATATTTCTTCGCGCTCTTTGCGATAATCGGCGCTTCGGCTTTTGCCGTGTCGATAGACAATCTCAGCCTCGAGACAAATCTCTCGGCAGTTCTCTCCTGCACGGGAAATACAGGTCCCGCTTACGGCGCGGCATCGAGCAATTTCGCATGCTTCTCATGGTTTTCGAAAGTGGTTCTCTCGCTCGATATGCTCTTCGGCAGACTGGAGATATTCCCTCTGATTATAGCGCTCACCCCGAGCGTATGGAAAAAGAAATTTTTCTGATACGGTAAAACAAAACATAATAAAAAACAGCGTTTCTGCCGCAAAGCACGGGCGGAAACGCTGTTTTTGTTTTTATTTTAATTTTTTCGTCGCGGCGAGCAGTCCGCCGAACATCCGGAGGTTTCCTATGCTTATCCATGCGCAGGAAACGGCGTTTGTAAAAGGATAATTCCCGATCAAACCGATAAGCATTGCCCCCGTCACGCCCATGGCATGGAAAAACAGCACTGCGGGATTTTGCCTGTTTCCGAATGTTTCAAATAGCATATTGCGTCCCCCCGAGCTTTCGGATTATTTCTTCAGATATCCGCCGCAGTCCTTTTCCAGCTCCTGCCATACGGGATATTTTGCTCCGTTTTCATCATAGAATTTCTTCAAATCGCAATTGAGCGCGCTCATCTCGTCGACGGCATTCATGGCATGGTCGGAGGCGCATATCTTGCCGAGTGCCGTCGCGCACATGAGTTTGAAGAAGCGCAGGCAGGTTTTGCGGTATTTGGCGCTCTCAAAATCCTTGTCGCCCGCAGGCAGTATCTCATGCCCCGCATTTTTTATGGCGCGGTAGCCCTCGATATTTGCGTCGATAAGCTTATTCAGATATGCCGTATTTCCCTTGAGTTTTTTCAGATTGCCGTCGGTTTTGTAGCAGGCAAACGCCGCGGGAATAACAAATGCGGCATGGCAGAGAAGATAATCGCCCACATTCGGCTCATAGACAACCTTGAATTTCGTGCCGTCAAAAATCTGCCCTATCAGCTTTTCGTTTGAGGGCGCGCCCGCCATCTGACCGATAGTTATCTTCCTGAGGTCTATCGATTTCACGCAGTCGCTCTCGCGATGTCCCGCAGAAAGCGCAAAGGCAAACATCACATTTTTCTCCGGAAATGACCCTGCAAGAGCCGCCGCACTCACATTGTTGCCGACAAAGACGATGTTTTTCGTCCCGTTTGCATGCAGAGTATCTTTTATCGCATCAATCTGCGTATAGCGCATGACGACGAAGATAACATCGTATTTATCCTCCGGCTTAAGCTCCGTCACCACGGGAATGCGGCTTACCGATACGCGCGGCGAAAATTTATCCTTTATCCGCAGACCGTTTTTCTGAATTTCCTCTGCCCATTTTCCTCTTGCAAGCAGTGTCACATCCTTTCTCGCGCGCAGAAAATTTCTCGCGAGATTGCAGCCGAGCACGCCTGCACCGAATACCAGAATTTTCATGACCTGATTCCCTCTTTTCGATTTTTTCTTTTGAAGTTCAGTTAGTTCAGGCTAACCGCGCCGTTTTCGAAAAGCCGCCTCCCGGCAGCTTCCGATTTTTTTAGTAGCCTTGTCGCTTTTCTTTAATTATTATATCACAAGGAAATTATTTTTTCAATAGTTATTTTGTCTTTTTCTCATGGCGCAGTAGCGTGTCTATAACATCATAGATGCGCTCGCGTCCCGCCTTGTCAAGACTGTTTATCGATGCGGCTCTCGCCGATGTGTCGGCGAAAAGCTGTGCCTGCAAAACATCCGCCAGCAGAAAATCGGCTGATACCTCCAGAACATTTGCGATGCGGATAAAGGTTTCGAGCCTCGGCACCTTTTCACCGCGCTCAATCATGCCCGTATAAGCAATGCTCAATCCGATTTTCTCGGCAAAAGCCTCCTGACTCCAGCCCTTTTCTTCCCTGCAGGTACGAATCCTCTTTCCGATGCTCGCTTTATTCATATTATCCACCGCCTTTTGGTTATGATACTTACACTTTTAGATTTACAGCTCGGGCGCAGGCTCGGCAGGCGGTATTATCAGCTTTTTATAACTTATGATAAAGCATATTATCTCCGCTATCGCCGTGATTGTCCACGAGAAAATATACAGCAGATAAAGCGACGGGATTGTATGGAAATGAGCAAAAACCGTATATATCCACGCCACGCGGAATACGCATGAACCCATGATAACGATGATTGTCGGCGCGAGGCTCTTGCCGATACCGCGGCAGGCGGCAATGGTGCAATCCATGAAAGCACTGACGGCATATGAGAAACACATTATCTGTGTACGCTGAAGTCCTGCCTCGATGACAGCCTCATCGTTTGCGAAAAGGGAAAGAAATTCTCTGCCGAAAAGGAAGAGCGCACCGCCGAGCACCGCGCCCGCGATGAAAGAATACACTATGCCGATGAAATAGCTTTTCAGCACGCGTTCTCTCTTGCCCGCGCCGAGATTCTGCCCCATGAAAGTTGAACATGCGGTATAGAACGCCGCCATTACATTATATATAATGGCATCGGAATTTGCGGCGGCGGAATTTCCCTCTACCATGACGGAATCAAAGGAATTGACCGCGCCCTGTATAAAGAGATTGGCAACGGCAAAGATGGCATTCTGAAGTCCCGCGGGAATGCCGAGCCCGAGGATGCGTTTGCTCTCGGTTTTGTCAAGCCCGCCTTTAAGGTCGCCAAGGCAGAATTTGCAGTCATTATCCTGACGCGCCATATGTATGAGAATAAGCCCTGCGGATACATATTGCGTTATGATGCTGGCGAGTGCGACGCCGTCCTCTGCCATTTTGCAGACGATGACGAAAAACAGATTGAAAATAACATTCAGAATACCCGCAATCATAAGATATACAAGCGGGCGCTTCGTATCTCCGTTTGCACTGAGCACGCCGTTTCCGAAATTGAAGATTCCGAGCGCAGGCATACCGAGCGCATAGATGCGGAAATAAAGCACGGCGCCCTCGATAAGGTCATCCTTTGTGCCGAGCAGTTCCAGCATGAACCGCGCGGAAATAAGGCAGAGCACCGTTATGATACAGCCTGTTGCCAGACATATCACAAACGAGGTGCGTATGGAAGCGGATGTGCGCGCCTTGTCTCTTGCGCCGAGATGATGCGCAACCTGAACATTGACAGCACTTCCCATTCCGATGAGAAAGCCTGTGAAAAGAGAAACGAGAATCGTTGTGGAACCGACGGCTCCCAAAGCTTCCGCGCTTGAGAATTTGCCGACAACAGCCACATCCGCCATATTGAAAAGCACCTGCAAAAGCTGAGAAAGCATGAGCGGAATGCTGAAAAGAAGCATATTTTTCCAGAGAGAGCCCTGCGTCATCTGAATTTCGCCGCGCTCTCTTCCGACAGCAGAAGAGCGATTTGCCATATATGAATATCCTCCGAAAAATTACATGCCGCGCTCGGAATCGTCCCCCGCCGCGCACAACAGCATATTATATCATGGAGAATGTCGATTTTCAAGAGGGAAAGTAAAAAAGTTCCGCCCGCAGGCGCAGTGTTACAATTGATGTGAGACTGCACCCGAAATTCCGATATTTTTTTAAATGCCTATTGACACGGTAGGATTTAAGTGATATAATTCCTACCGTAAAGGTAGGCTATTGCGGATAAGGAGGAATGTTTCGTGATGATTTCGACAAAAGGGCGCTACGCCTTGTGCGTCATGCTCGATATGGCAAAGCACGGCAGCAGCGAATGGCAGTGCCTGAGCGACATTGCCCGGCGCCAGCAGCTCTCCAAAAAATATCTGGAGAGCATCATGGCTGCCCTGATTCGTGCAAATCTGGTTGAGAGCGCACTGGGAAAAGCGGGCGGCTATCGCCTGACGCGTTCTCCCGAGGACTATCCCGTGGGTGAAATTTTACGGGCGGCAGAGGGAAACCTCTCGCCTATCTCATGTCAGTCCGAGGGTGAATCGGTCTGCGGTCACTCATGCAACTGCGATGCGCGGCTTTTCTGGCAGGGACTGGAAGAGCAGATAAACGCTTATATCGACAGCTGTACTTTAGCGCAGCTTATGTGAGCAAATATAAATAATCTGCCGCCACTGCGGCACGGTAAAAAACAAGGTGGTTCAATTATGAGTAAAGAGCTTTTAAAGATTCGGAATCTGCATGTTTGCGTCGAGGATAAAGAAATTCTTCACGGCGTGAACCTGACTGTCGGGCATGATGAAACCCATGTGCTCATGGGACCCAACGGCACCGGCAAATCCACGCTCGGCTATGCCGTCACAGGCAATCCGGCTTACAGTATCACTTCCGGTTCCGTCGTTTTTGACGGCGAGGATATCACGGAGCTTCCGGTAAACGAACGGGCAAAAAAGGGCATTTTTCTGTCTTTTCAGAATCCGCTCGAGGTGCCGGGCGTTACGCTGAGCGCATTCATCCGCAGTGCGCTTGAGCAGAGGACGGGCAGTCGCCTGCGCCTGTGGGATTTCAGGAAGAAACTCAGTGAAACCATGGCACTGCTGAATATGGACGAGAGCTATGCTGAGCGCGACCTGAATGTCGGTTTTTCCGGCGGAGAGAAGAAAAAGGCGGAAATCCTGCAGATGCTGATGCTGGAGCCGAAGCTTGCCATTCTGGATGAGACGGACTCAGGTCTTGATGTCGATGCCGTCCGCACCGTCAGCGAGGGCGTGCGCCTCTTCCGCGAGAGAACGCACGGTTCGCTCCTTATCATCACCCATTCCACCCGCATTCTCGAGGCACTGCATGTGGACGCGGCTCATGTGATGGAGGACGGAGTCATCGTCCGCAACGGTGATGCCGGACTTATTGAGGAAATCAACGAACACGGCTTCGGCAGCCTGAAAGAAGTCTGAATCGGGAGGTTCCTTGCATGACAGAACAGAAAGAAAAAACCTATGTGGAGGATGTGGACCGCAGTGTCTACGATATCCGTGACGAGGAGCACGACGCATACCGCATGGAATCCGGTCTGACACCGGAGATAGTGGAAAAGCTCTCCAAAGAAAAGGACGACCCGATATGGATGCAGCAGTTCCGTCTCGAATCCCTCCAGATTTATAACGAAATGAAAATTCCCGATTGGGGTCCCTCCATCGATGGCTTGGATATGGCTCATATCGCGACCTATGTCCGCCCCAACACAAAAATGCGCAACGACTGGAAGGATGTGCCGGACGACATCAAGGAAACCTTTGAGCGGCTCGGTATTCCGCAGGCGGAGCGCAAGTCGCTCGCAGGCGTGGGTGCGCAGTACGACTCCGAGCTTGTATATCACAATGTCAAGGATTCCGTCGCCGCAGAGGGCGTGGTATATACCGACATGGAAAGCGCCCTGAAAGGCGAATATGCCGACATGGTGCGCAAATATTTCATGAAGCTTGTGACGCCGCGCGACCATAAGTTTGCGGCGCTTCACGGCGCGGTGTGGTCAGGCGGCTCGTTTGTGTATGTGCCAAAGGGCGTGCATCTGTCGATTCCCCTGCAATCATATTTCCGCCTCAATGCCAAGGGCGCAGGTCAGTTTGAGCATACGCTCATCATCGTGGACGAGGGCGCAAGCCTGCACTTCATCGAGGGATGCTCCGCGCCGAAATACAATGTGGCAAATCTCCATGCCGGTTGCGTGGAGCTGTATGTAAAGAAAGGAGCAAAGCTCCGCTATTCCACCATTGAAAACTGGTCGAAAAATATGTACAATCTGAATACCAAGCGCGCGCTGGTCGAGGAGGGCGGAACAATCGAGTGGATTTCCGGCTCATTCGGCTCGCATGTGGGCTGTCTGTATCCCATGAGCATCCTGAAAGGCGACAATTCCCGCATGGAGTTTACCGGAGTCACCTTTGCCGGAGCGGGACAGAATCTCGATACCGGCGCAAAGGTCGTTCATGTCGGCAAAAATACAAGTTCCTATATGAATACCCGCTCCATCAGCAAGAGCGGCGGCATCAGTACATTCCGCAGCAGTGTGGTGGTGGAAAAGAGCGCGAAAGGCGCGAAATCGTCCGTATCGTGCCAGTCGCTGATGCTGGATTCGGAGTCGCGCTCCGATACCATCCCCGCGATGGACATCCGCACAAAGGACGCGGCAATCGGTCACGAGGCAAAAATCGGCGCCATCAGCAACGAGGCAGTATTTTACCTGATGAGCCGCGGCATGAGCGAGGAAGACGCACGCGCGCTGATCGTCAGCGGCTTTGCCGACAATGTTTCAAAAGAGCTTCCCGTTGAATACGCGGTGGAAATGAACAACCTCATCCGCCTGGAGATGAAAGGCAGCATCGGCTGAAAGGAGTACGGATATGAGCGAAAAAATTTTAATAAACAAGCTCCCGACCCGCACATGGAACAGACTCGGCGTCAACGAAACGCCAATTGTCTGGGGGCAGACCGAGGATTTGGGAGCAGAACAAATCACCGCCGCAGGGCAGACCGAGCGTCTTGAAATTTCGGACTGTGCCGATGCCGAATACAGCGGGAAAACCGTGAATATTCACGCTCACGAGGGGCAGACCGTCACCGTTTTCGAAACGCTGAAAGCGGAAAAGAACCTGCTTGTCCGCACGGCGCTCCATATTGAAAAGAACGCAAAAGTGCGGCTTGTGCAGATTCAGAATGCGGCGCAGGATTCGCTTCTGCGCCTGGAAACAAGCGGCGAGTGCGCCGAAAACGGTCAGGTGGAGCTGATACAGATTCTGCTCGGGCGCGGCGATGTGTACAGCGACGGGCATTTTGAACTGAACGGCGACGGGGCGGGCTTTAACGCAAGCATCGGCTATCTGGGTCAGAACAGCCGGACCATCGATATAAACCTTGCGGTGAATCACCACGGGCAGAAAACCACAAGCGAAATAAGTGCCGCAGGCGCACTGAAAGATAATGCCAGGAAAATTTTCCGCGGAACGATTGACTTCAGGCGCGGCTCGGCAGGCTCCGTCGGAAACGAGCAGGAGACCGTTCTGATGCTCGGCGACGGCGTCGTCAACAAGACAGTGCCATTGATTTTGTGCGCCGAGGAAAATGTTGTGGGCAACCACGGCGCGACCATCGGCGAACTGGACGAGGACACGCTGTTCTATTTTGAGAGCCGCGGCATCTCCGCCGAGGAAGCGGAAAATATCATGGCACGCGCCGCCATCGAGCGGCTGGCGCGCACAATAGGGGACGAAGCGGCGCAGACCGCCATCCTTGCCGAACTTGAGGAGGTGTTATAATGACGCATATATATCGGGACGACTTCCCGCTGCTGAAAAGTCAGAATATTGCCTATCTGGACAATGCCGCAACGGCACAGCGCCCGCAATGCGTGCTTGACGCCGTAACGGAATTTTACAGAACCGAGAATGCCAACCCGCTTCGCGGACTGTATCCGCTGAGCATCGCCGCAACGGAAAGCTATGAAAGCGCCCGCGAGGCTGTCCGCGCATTTCTTGGTGCGAAGAGCAGCAGAGAAATCATCTTCACAAGAAATTCCACCGAGAGTCTGAATCTTGTGGCTTACAGCTACGGGCTGTCTCATGTGAAAGAGGGAGACGAGGTGCTTGTCTCCATCATGGAGCATCACAGCAATCTTCTGCCGTGGCAGATGGTATGCCGCCGCACAGGCGCTGTTCTGAAATTTATGGAATGTGAGCCGGACGGCACACTGGATTTAAATAAAGTCGAATCCCTCATCACAGACAAAACGAAAATCGTAGCCTGCACTCATGTATCGAATGTGCTCGGCAGAGTGAATCCCATCCGCGAAATCGCGGCACTGGCACATAAAGCCGGTGCTGTCATGGTGGTTGACGGCGCGCAGAGTACGCCGCATATACCCGTGGATGTGCAGGCACTTGACGCGGATTTCTTTGTCTTTTCCGGTCACAAAATCTACGGTCCCATGGGAATCGGCGTTCTCTATGGCCGTGAGGAACTGCTAAGCGAAATGCCGCCGTTTCTCACAGGCGGCGAGATGATCGAATCGGTCACCCGCGACAGCGCGGTTTTTGCGGAGCTGCCGCAGAAGTTTGAAGCAGGTACGGTCAATGCCGCCGATGCCGTCGGGCCTCATGCGGCGATTGACTATGTAAAGAGCATCGGTTTTGATGAAATGCATCGGCAGGAAGCGGCACTGACCCGCCGCGCCATGGAGGGCATCCGGAAAATCCCCTGCGTACATGTTCTCGGGTCGGAAAATCCCGAGGAGCACTGCGGCATCATCACTTTCACGGTAGACGGTGTGCATCCTCACGATATCAGCGAAATTCTCGCCGACGACGGCGTAGCAATCCGCGCGGGGCATCACTGTGCTCAGCCGCTTCATGCATATCTCGGGCGTCCGTCCACGGCGCGGGCAAGTCTGGCATTTTACAATACGGAAGCGGATGTCGACCGTATGCTTGACAGTATTTCCACATTAAGGGAGCGAATGGGTTATGGAAAACAGAAGCTTTTATAATGAAATCCTTACCGAACACAATCTGCATCCGGAGTTCAAGCACGACCTGCCGGATGCCGATATTGTACTGGAGGGTGTAAATCCGAGCTGCGGCGACGATATTTTTCTCAAGCTGAAACTGGATGGCGATATCATAGCGGACGGTGCATTCGTCGGCGACGGTTGCGCCATTTCGCAGGCTTCGGCAGATATCATGCTTGGCATGATAATCGGGAAAAAGAAAGAAGACGCGCTGAAGCTGGGCGAAATTTTTTTGAAAATGATTCAGGGCGAGGCATCCGAGAAAGAGATTGACAGCCTGGAAGAAGCCTCGGCGCTTCGCGATATCGCCCATATGCCCGCGCGCGTCAAATGTGCGGTGCTTGGTTGGCGGACGCTGAAAGAAGCACTGAAAGAGCAGAAGTGACAGCGGCAAAAACCGTATGACAGGCGAGAGAGTTGAACCGCAGAATACACATCCTCCAAAAGCACAATTCGGGTTATCGCTCCGCCGTCGGTCTGTAACACGATAAAAGAAAAAACAGCCCGATGGACTGTTTCTCTTTTGTTTATATCAATTTGCCGAAAATTTGACAAAAAATATGGTTTTAATGTCATTTTACTTCTTCACTGTTCACTTTAGCGAAGGTACAGTGCTGTCAATAGTTTTTCTACACCTGAAAGTTCTATTAAAGTAATATTTTCACTTGACATTGACGCTGCGTCAAGTAATATAATATAGAGGGGGTGAGGGTATGTATCAAAAATCTCTATACGATATTACGGAAGTTTGCAAGATGCTTGACACTACATCAAGAACACTTCGTTTTTATGAAGAAAAAGGTATCATCCAAAGCACTACTGTCGGCATCTCATCTCGCCGACAATATACCGAAAAGCAAATTTCTCGTATCAAAAATGTTCTTGTTCTTCGTACATTGGGATTATCCGTAAAGGCAATTGCAGAGTTGCAAAACAAAGGAATAGATTTGAAAGATGCAGTCCTTTCCAAACGCGCGGAAATATATGCCTCTATTGAATCTCGCATACGCGAAATCAACCTCTTGAATGAAGCTTTATCCGCGATTGAATCCGGCAAAGACATCTTTGCCGAGGATTGGCAACTTTCTTCCGTAATGAATACTGAAGAAAAAGAAATCGCGCGAATTTGCACAGATGCTATTTTAAGCGGAGCTACCGATACTCTCTACGAGTATTTAAGTCCTCGCTTGGCAGAATATATGCCGAGAGATGTATATATTGCAGTGCGTAAGGATACCTTAGCCCCACTTGGTGAATATCTTTCGGTTGACAGAACAGTTGCGGATGATAGATTTTCAAACAGATTATATTGCTTTATCAGATATTCAAAACTTGGTCTTAAAATCACATATGTATTCCACGGCGGGAAAATTGACGGGCTTTGGCTTGGATATTATGACTTGAATGCGAGGTGAGACGAATGAAAAAATTCATAGCTATTACCTTACTTTTGTGTAACTTTGCTCTGTCCGGATGCAATACCGAAGTGCCCGATACGAAAGAAACAAGCGATAATACCGAGTCAAGTGCAGATAAATCAACAAGTATTCCCCATCAAGGTGCTCCTCAAAGCGACATTGAAGAAAAGAAATTTGTTTTAGAAAGTGACGGCTATAAGTTAAACGCTGCTTATACCTATATTAACGACGGAAACGCGCATCCTGCGGTGCTTTTGATTGCAGGCTCCGGTCCAAGTGATTATGATGAAACTCTCGGCATATTGAAGCCGTTTAAGGATATTGCCGATGGGCTGGCTAAAGAAGGCATCAATTCTCTGCGAGTTGACAAAAGAACCTTTGGCTATGCTGCCGAATTCGATATAAAGTGCGGCATCAAAGAAGAGTATCTCGATGATTGTAATATCGCCGTTGAATATTTGAAATCACAAAATGTTTCGGGGTTGTATTTACTCGGTCACAGCCTCGGAGGACAGATTGCTGCCGAGCTTGCTGCAAGCACCAAAGGCATTGACGGAATCATTTTATTCAACAGCTCTGCACGGCATCTTGCAGATATTGCCTGCAATCAATATTCTGAGCTTGATCCTGCCAATAAAGAGTCCTATATCACTTATGCAACAGCCGCTAAAAATGCAACGGCTACTTCTGCAAAAGGATACTGCTATTACAGCGCAAGCGATTATTATTGGGTGTCCTATAATCAAATGGACACCGCCCAAAATATTGCTGACGCTAACATAAAAACACTTATCATCAACAGTAAATCTGACAAGCAATCCTTCAATGAAGATATTGAACTGTGGCAAGCGCTTTTCTCTGATTCAGCAAACGTATCCATATGTGTATATGACGATATAAGTCATTTCGGATATAAGATCGACACCACAGACCCCGCGTCAATATATACTCATGTTGATTTTCCGAGTGAGCTGATTTCCGACTTCGCCGATTTTATTAAAGGAGAACGATGAAAAGGTGCGTAAAGTCACCACACTTTCCGCCATACCGCTTTGCTCTTTATACCTTTTACTTAAAATTGCTTTTCGCCAGATGGCGAAAAGCTACATCACTTCTTCACTGTTCACCATTACTTATTACTTCCAAAAACCTTTCCGGACTGGTTTAGTGAAAAGTGAAGAGTGAAGAGTGAAAAAGTAAAACCTTCCCGAATTTCGTCTGGGAAGGTTTTTGGTTGCGGAGTAGTGGAGCGAGGCGGAACTACCGTATGTTAATGATTACGGATAACCGCTCCGTTCTTTATCTCAAAGGCAATCTTGCTGTCGGTTATCTTATATGCTACCTTGTATTGATATCCCGCAATGGGATTCTCCATTGTATTATCTGTTTTACGGAATAAAAACAAACCCAAGGAAAATTCCCCATCTGTCTTATCGAAAAAACTGTTTTCTAAACTCAACACGGTTTCTTTTTTATAATTATAGTTTCCGTCTGACACCGTAAACGAATAATCGTCGTTTTCAAGATTTTCTATACTTTGTAAAACCGTTCTGCTTCCATCATTCTTTGATATTATAAAACCCGCTTTATAATTTTCAAGACTTACAGTAACAGAGTTTATTCCGTAAGGAACGGTAAGAGAAACGGCATCGAGGGGAAACTCAGAATCAAGATTTAAAATCGAAAAAGAACAAATCCTTTTTTTCTTCGGTCGGCGTAGGTTGCGGCTTTTCTTCCGGTTTTTTACCACAACCGACAAATAATAAAGATGTGAGTATCAACATAAATGATAAAGCAAGCGAAACTATATTTTTTCTCTTTAACATACTGTATTTCATCTCCTGTTAATTATAACATTGCAAACGGTTTTGATTCTATCAATTTATAGTCGTCATCGTGCGTATAAAAAAGTTCCATAAGCCAATAGATACCGCTCGTTACTTTTTCCGACTTTTTTGAAAGCAATTCTTTCGCGATTATATTATATCATATAATCGAGAGTATTGCAATAGGAAATATCAACGCTCCATAAAATACATGTGAATACTCATCTTTTCCATGATAATTACATTTTTCGTGCAAGATTGGTTTCGTTGGGGTGGACGCATTGCATTTCTGGTGTTGCCTGCGGTTTCGATACATGGTCGACAAAGCGGATGTTGCGGTCTATGCCTTCAATGGAAAAAGCGGAGGGACTGCCTAGGTTTCTTTGTCGTTTTCATTGAGTACGGGGGAGCGCGTGCGAATCTTATCTTCCAGGCAGCAGCAACGGACGGCACGGCATTTCCCGCGTCGGTAGTACAGGCAGTAGCGGCAGTCGCAATCTTCTTTTTTATAAATGTAACCGATGACGAGCTAGATCCAAGTGTTTCTGCAAAAGTTAAAGAACTTTGAGCAATTGTTGAAGATGCTACGATAATGTTATTTTCGTAATCAGTAAGGGTTGGAATCAATATCAGTTTGAAACCTATGCGCCTATGATAACGGACATTTGGTTATTCAAAACAGAAAACAAGTGTCTTTCGAACGCAATTGCAACTTGTTTTATGTATGTTGTTCTAGACCAAGAAAACGCTTAGTATTATTTGTCACCGTACCGATTGATTCTACATTTCGCAGTTTTTTGAAATCATTAGTTGGCGAAGAAAATATGGTTACTTATGGTCAGTATATTGACAGCCAAAAAGATAACGATGATAATTCATAAGCGTATAATGTAAATTGGCGGCAGTGAGAATAATCTCCCTGCCGCTTGTTCTTTACAAGCTGTTTGTTGCGTGAAAATCAATTATTTTTCTGTATTCAATTATTTTTCTGTATTGCGTAATAAACATCACACAGAAGAGTGAAAAGCAGTAAACCCTTTCCGAACTTTGTTCGGAAAGGGTTTTGCTAGATACATTAAATGTTCGGACTTTTTATGTCCCATATGTTCCGAGCAATGACAATATCGCCTGCAAAATTCCGCAAACAAAAAGCATAATCGAAACAAAATTCAACACGCTACCGATTTTGCTCCCTTTACTTTTGAAATGCCTGCCGGCAAAAAACATTGCTATTATAAGAGGGAGACACATAAAGAAAGCAAGTATACCCTGAAATCGTTGACTTGGTGTGATATCCGATATAATTTCGTTTTGAACGAGAGCGCTCAATACATAGAATACGATAAGAAAAGCAATAAATAACGCCAAGAATACCAATCCGATTTTTTGATTTCGATCAAGTTTTTTCATTAAGACAGTCGCTCCGCTATTTATATATTTTACTTAAAATTGCTTTTCGCCCAACGGCGAAAAGCTACATCACTTCTTCACTATTCACTATTACTTATAACTTCCAAAAACCTTCCCAAGCCAGTTTAGTGAAAAGTGAAGAATGAAGAGTGAAAAAGTAAAACCTTCCCGAACTTCGTCTGGGAAGGTTTTTGGTTGCGGAGTAGTGGAGCGGAGCGGAACGGCCGTACGGCAGTGAATAAAGTGCCCTTTGGCACTTTAGAGCCGTACGGTGACCGAGCCCGCAGGCGAGAGGGATTTGAACCACATGACCTTCGGGTTATCGCTCCGCGCCCGTCTTCGTCGCGTGTCGTTTTGCGCGCGCGGCAAGCCGCTCTTCCAAAACTCGCGCTTTGGAAGACACCGCTTGCCAAAACGCCATGCCCATGGCGTTTTGGCTTCGCTGACCCAACGAGCCTCGCTCGTCGTTCTCATAACCCGACAAAAGAAAAAACAGCCCGATGGGCTGTTTCTCTTTTGTTTGGTTGCGGAGTAGTGAAGCGGAGCGGAACGACCGTACGGTAGTGAATAAAGTGCCCTTTGGCACTTTAGAGCCGTACGGTGACCGAGCCCGCAGGCGAGAGGGATTTGAACCACATGACCTTCGGGTTATCGCTCCGCGCCCGTCTTCGTCGCGTGTCGTTTTGCGCGCGCGGCAAGCCGCTCTTCCAAAACTCGCGCTTTGGAAGACACCGCTTGCCAAAACGCCATGCCCATGGCGTTTTGGCTTCGCTGACCCAACGAGCCTCGCTCGTCGTTCTCATAACCCGACAAAAGAAAAAACAGCCCGATGGGCTGTTTCTCTTTTGTTTGGTTGCGGAGATGGGATTTGAACCACATGACCTTCGGGTTATGAGCCCGACGAGCTACCGGACTGCTCCACTCCGCGATATAATGGTGCCGGAAACCGGGATCGAACCGGTACGATACTCTCGTATCACGGGATTTTAAGTCCCGGGCGTCTGCCAGTTTCGCCATTCCGGCATCTCAATTTCCTATAGCCCTATTATATTATCACAATTTACCCTGTTTGTCAATAGCTTTAGGAAATTTTTTATTTTTATTCGCTTTTTTTAATTTTCTCCGAGAAGTTCACGGAAAATATCGAGATGCAGTCTCTCATCCTCAAGGATTCTCCCGAGCACGGCGATTATATTTTCATCCTCCGTCGCTTTCTGAAGCTGTTCATAAACATAAATCGCGCTTTCCTCGCCTGCGATGGCGCTTTTCAGTATCTGCGCGGGATTTTCACTATAATGCATATTTGCCGTCGTAAAAGGTCGCCGCCCCTGCGCCACAACATATTTCGGGTCGCCGCCGAGCAGGAAGATAAGCTCTGCAAGTATATTCATATGATGCATTTCAACGCCGGAAATACACCTTAATACATCGGAAAGCGTCTGATTTTTGCTTTTGTCAAGCACTGTGCTTCCGTATAAATACGAAAGAACCGACGATATCTCGCCGCCGCTTCCCGCATAAGGAACCGACAGAAGCGATGCAAAAGCAGGATCTTTTTTTGCCGGCTTTATTTCGGGATAAGGTTTATGTATCATGCAATGACATTTCAGTTTTTCGTTCATAAAAAACTCCTTTTTGCGTTTTCTTCTACGGCATTATATGATTTTATCCGCTTTTTTGCCATAAACATTTGACAAGAAGATATTTAAATAGTATAATATATAGGATTTAATGATTTCGGGAGGTGAAAAACGGATGATAAGCTTCGGCACAAATGATATTTTGCTTGAATTCGGCACGGATATCATTCTTTCCGGCATCAGCTTCTCTGTAAACGAGGGTGAAAGACTCGGCATAGTCGGCGTGAACGGCGCGGGCAAAAGCTCGCTCATGCGGATAATCGCAGGTTTGCAGAAGCCGACCTCCGGCAGTGTCTATACGCAGAAGGGCGCCACGCTCGGCATGCTCGCGCAGAATGAAATGCTCGAGAGCGGTCTTTCCGTTTTCGACGAGATGCTCGGTGCTTTTCCCGTGCTCTGCGCTCTCGAAAGAAGCCTTGCCGATATGTCGCTCGAAATAGAGCGGCGCGCTTCTCTTCCGCACGACTCGGAATATGAAAAGCTCATCTCCCGCTATACGGAAGCGGAGGAGCGTTTCCGCGCGGAGGGCGGCTATGAATACCGCTCGAAAATAAGCTCCACGCTTGCGAAATTCGGTTTTGACGAGAGCCGTCGCGATACCCTCGTGAAAACGCTCTCGGGCGGCGAACGCACGAGACTGGCGCTCGTCCGTCTGCTTCTCTCGGAGCCCGATATTCTCCTGCTTGACGAGCCGACAAACCATCTCGATTCCGATACGCTCTACTGGCTCGAGGAGCATCTGCGCGCATATCCGCATACGGTAGCCGTCATTTCGCATGACAGATATTTTCTCGACCGCGTGGCGACGAAGATTCTCGATATAGAGCACACGAAAGCCACGGTATATAACGGAAATTATGCCGCCTTCACGGAGAAAAAGGCGAAAAATGCCGAGATTCTCGAGCATCACTATAAAAATCAACAGCGCGAGATAGCGCGGATAGAAGCTTTCATCGAGCAGCAGCGCCGCTGGAACCGCGAGCGCAATATCATCGCCGCGGAGAGCCGCGAAAAGGCGCTTGCCCGCATGAAAAAGATAGATGCACCGCAAGCCGCGCCAAAGGATATAAAACTTACCTTCGGCGAAGCGGGCGAAAGCGGAAACGATGTGCTCTACGCGGAGCATCTCGCAAAAAGCTACGGAGAAAAGCGCATCTTCTCGGATATAAGCTTCACCGTGAAAAAGAACGACAGGATTCTCATTCTCGGTCCCAACGGCTGCGGCAAATCCACCTTGGCAAAGATAATCGGCGGCATGCTCGCGCAGGACGCGGGCACGCTGGAATTCGGCTCGAATGTCGTTTACGGTTATTACGATCAGGAGCAGCAGTCGCTCGATGAAAAGAGCACTGTCCTCGACGAGGTTGTGCGTGCGCACGAAAAACTCGGCGCCGCGGAAATTCGCTCGGCGCTCGCCGCTTTCCTTTTCTTCGAGGAGGATATAAACAAGCTCGTCTGCGAGCTTTCGGGCGGCGAAAAGGCGCGTCTCATGCTCTGCAAGATGATGCTCTCAAAGATAAATCTGCTGATCCTCGACGAGCCGACAAACCATCTCGATATAAATTCGCGCGAGATACTGGAGGATGCCGTGCTTCGCTTCCGCGGAACGGTGATTGCCGTTTCGCACGACAGATATTTCGCCAAAAAGATAGCAACGCGCATTTTCGATATGAGCGGCGGCGATTTCTTCGATTACCGTGGCGGATATGACGAATATATGGAATATAAGCACTCGTCGGCGCGCGCCGAAGCGGCGCCCTTAGCCGAAGCGAAGCCCGAATCGGACAGCAAGGCAAAATATATGGAAAGCAAGCGTCTTGTCGCCGAGATACGCAAGCGCGAAAAGCAGACAGAGCGCGCCGAAGCGGAGATAGAAGCGCTGGAAGCCGAAAAGGCGGCACTCGAAGCGGAAGCCGCGGGAGAAGCCTCCTCCGACTACATTCGTCTCTCGGAGATAGCGGCAAAAACAGCGGAAATAGACGAAAAGATAAATGCCGCCTTCGATATAATGGCGGAAGCGGAGGATTTCCTCTCGCAGAACAGAGAAAACGGAGAAAAATAAATGCGGAAAATTGCCATAATAGGTGCAGGTGCGGCAGGAATGAGCGCCGCCGTCTTTGCCGCCGACAGCGGTGCCGCGGTCACGGTTTTCGAGCGGAACGCTCTTCTCGGGCGCAAGCTCGGCATCACGGGCAAGGGCAGATGCAATCTGACAAACGACTGCACACCCGAGGAATTTATGGGGAATATCACGGCAAACGGAAAATTTCTCTTTTCCGCGATACGCCGCTTTGACAGCGAAAGCACAAAAGCCTTCTTTTCCGAGCGGCTCGGCGTGCCGCTGAAAACGGAGCGCGGAAACAGGGTTTTCCCCGTTTCCGACAAGGCGACGGATATCGTCATCGCTCTCAAAAACGAAATGCGCCGACTGGGCGTCACCGTACTCACGGAGAGAGTGACGGATATAGAGCTGTGCGGTGAGGGCGGCGAAAAGCGCATTTCCGCGATAGTGACGGAAAAGCGCACCTTCACGGATTTTGACAGCGTGATAATAGCCACGGGCGGCGCGTCCTATCCCGTGACGGGCTCTACGGGCGACGGATACCGCTTCGCCGCGAAGGCGGGACATACGATAAAGCCGCTTGTGCCCTCTCTTGTCGGGCTTTGCAGCGGCGACCGCGCCTGCCCCGCGATGCAGGGTCTGGCACTGAAAAACGTCGGCGTCACCATAATAAAAAACGAAAGCGGCAAGGTTATCTACCGCGATTTCGGAGAGCTGCTCTTCACTCATTTCGGCATAAGCGGACCGACGGTGCTCTCCGCCTCGGCTCATATGCGGCCGATGGCTTCGGGGGCTTTTACCGTCGAGATAGATATGAAGCCCGCTCTCGATGAGCAGACGCTCGACCGCCGCATAATGAGCGATTTTGAAAAATATAAGAACAAGGATTTTGCAAATGCGCTCTGCGACCTGCTCCCCGCAAAGATGATACCCGTTATCGTCTCGCGCTGTGGCATTCCCCCTTCGCAGAAGGTAAATTCCGTGACAAAGGAACAGCGCCGCGCTCTGCTCTCCGCGCTCAGGCATTTTCGCATAGAGATATCGGGTTTCCGCCCGATAGAGGAAGCTATAGTGACAAGCGGCGGCGTTTCCACGGCGGAAATAGAGCCCTCCGCCATGCGCTCGCGTCTCTGCCCGAACCTGTATTTTGCGGGCGAGGTGATAGATGTGGACGCATACACGGGCGGCTTCAATCTCCAGATAGCGTTTTCCACGGCATATTCCGCGGCAAAAGCCGCATCAAAAGAAAAAGAGGTGTAAAAAGCATGATAAATATAGCGATAGACGGACCCTCCGGCGCGGGGAAATCAACCGTTGCCAAGGCGCTGGCAAAGAAGCTCGGTTATATCTATGTGGATACGGGCGCACTTTACCGCGCGATAGGGCTTTATGTACGCCGCGCGGGCGTTCTCCCCGAAAACAGCGCGGGCGTTATCGCTCTGTTGCCGGAAATAGATGTGCGTCTGGCATATGAAAACGGCGAGCAGAAAGTACTCCTCTCGGGCGAGGATGTCGGCTCGCTCATACGCACAAACGAGATTTCCGCCTATGCCTCCAAGGTTTCGGCGATACCCGAGGTGCGGACCTTCCTGCTTGAGCTTCAGCGTGATATGGCAAGAAAAAACAATGTTATCATGGACGGCAGGGATATAGGCACCGTCATACTTCCCGATGCCGATGTGAAAATATTCATGACAGCCTCCCCCGAGGCACGCATACGCCGAAGATATGAGGAGCTTCTCGCAAGCGGGCAGAGCGTCACACTCGAAGAGGTGGCGGCGGCTGTGCACGAACGCGACAAAAACGACAGCACGCGCAAGGTGGCTCCCGCCATCCCCGCCGCAGATGCTGTATTCGTAGATAATTCCGGCACATTTGAGGATACTCTCGCAAATGTTATTTCGATAATAGAGGAGAAGATAAAATGAGCTTTCTCTATCGCCTTGCCTTTATTTTTGCACAGATACATTACAGGCTTTTTTACCGCGTGAGAATCCACGGGAAAAAGAAAAACCTGCCCGAGGGAAAATACATTCTCTGCGCAAACCATATCTCGGCGCATGATATTTTCCTCGCGGCGATGGGAATAAGCAGGCAGGTTTTCTACCTCGCAAAATTTGAGACAACCGAAATCCCGCTCATCGGCGGGCTTATCAGAAAAATGACGATACCGATACATCGCGGAGCCTCCGATATTTCGGCTATAAAGAGTGCTATTTCCGCCGTAAACGAGGGCAAACTCCTCGGCGTTTTCCCGCAGGGGACGAGAATGCCGGGTGTCATTCCCTCCCCCGAGGATGCAAAAAGCGGCATCGGACTTATCGCGGGGCGCACAAAGGCAAGCATTATTCCCGTCCTGATAAAGACAAAGGACTATAAAATAAAGCTTTTTCGCCGCATAGATGTCTATATCGGCGATATCATGCCCTATGAAGAACTCGGCTTCGAGCGCGGCGGCTCGGCGGAAATGGACAGGGTATCGAAATTTATTTTCGGAAGAATCTGTTCACTCGACAAAGAGAGCGAGGCAGGCGCATGAAAACCACCGTGGCAAAATACGCGGGCTTCTGCTTCGGCGTGAAAAGAGCGGTTGACTTCGTCTTTTCCCTTGCCGAAAGCGAGAAAGAAGCCGATATATATACCGTCGGCGAGCTTATCCATAATGCCGATGTGCTCGGCAGGCTCGCGGAGCGCGGCGTTCATGCCGTCAGCGCGGCGCAGGCAGAGGAGATAATCGCCGCAAAGCCGGAGAGGAAAACCGTTTTCATCATCCGTGCGCACGGGATAACGCTCCCTCTCATGGAAAAGCTGCGTGCGGCGGAGGAAAACGAAAATATCTCCGTCTATGACTACACCTGCCCTTATGTGCGCAAAATTCACGATATAGCCGATGAAAATACCGCGGGCGAAAACACGGCGGCGCTTCTTTTCGGAGATAAAAATCATCCCGAGGTTCAGGGGATAGCGAGCCATATCGGATGTCCGCACATAATTTTTTCCTCCTGCGAGGAGCTTTCCTCTCCCGAAAATGCGGATTTTCTCATAAAATACCGCGATTTTCGCCTGATAATGATGGCTCAGACCACTCAAAACTTCTCGGAATATAAAAAATGTCAAAAATTTATCAAAAACCTCTGTACAAATCCGATTATTTTTGATACAATATGTAGTGTTACCGAAAATCGGCAGAAAGAAGCCGAGATTTTATCGCGGGAATGCGATGTTGTTCTTGTCTGCGGAAGCATGAACAGCGCCAACACACGAAAGCTTTACGAAATAAGCAAAAAGAACTGCCCGCGCACGCTTCTCATAGGCGGCGCAGCGGATATTCCGCCTGACTATGTGCATGATTCCGACAAGGTCGGGATTGCAGCCGGAGCGAGTACGCCCGGTTATATAATAGAGGAGGTACAAAAAACCATGAGCGAACAGACAAATTTCGCGCAGCTTCTTGAAGAATCTTTCAAATCATTAAATACAGGAGACACCGTTACGGGTATAGTAACTTCGGTATCCGCTACCGAAGTGCAGCTGGATCTCGGCTGTAAGGTTACAGGCGTTCTTACGCTTGCAAATGTTACAGACGACCCTCAGGCAAAGCTTGCTGACCTTTTCAAAGTCGGTGACACTGTAGAAGCTGTCGCAGTAAGAGTAAACGATGTGGAAGGCATCGCTACTCTTTCCAAAAAGAAAGTAGATGCAAAGAACAACTGGAATCTCGTAGTGAAAGCACTTGAGGACGGTGAGGTTCTTAGCGGAAAGGTTATCGAGGCAGTAAAGGGCGGCGTTGTTATTTCCGCACTTTCTCAGAAGATATTCGTTCCCGCATCGCAGACAGGCGTAGCACGCGACGGTGATCTTTCCGCACTCGTCGGCACAACACAGAAATTCAAGATAATCGAAATCAAAGAGGATCGCCGCCGTGCGGTCGGCTCCATCAAGGCTGTCCAGAGAGAAGAGCGCAAAGCCGCAAAGGAAGCCTTCTGGGCAAATATTGAAGAGGGCAAGCACTACAAGGGCGTAGTGAAGAGCCTCACAAGCTACGGTGCCTTCGTAGATCTCGGCGGTGTAGACGGAATGGTACATAATTCCGAGCTTTCATGGACGAGAATTTCAAATCCGAAGGATGTTGTTTCCATCGGTCAGGAAATTGATGTTTATGTCAAGTCCTTTGATGCCGAAAAGGGCAGAGTTTCCCTCGGCTACAAGACAGAGGAATCCAACCCCTGGACAATCTTTATGAATAACTACAAGGTCGGCGATGTTGTAAAGGTTACAGTCGTTTCCATGACACCTTTCGGCGCTTTCGCGCAGATTATCCCCGGCGTTGACGGACTTATTCACATTTCGCAGATAGCAGATAAGAAGCTTGCTCATCCCTCCGATGTTCTCAAGAAGGGCGAAGAGGTTGAGGCAAAGATTATCGATATCAACGAAGAGGCTCATAATGTAAGCCTTTCCATCCGTGCTCTTCTCGAAAAGGATGAGGACACGGCAGAGGAAGCTCCTGCCGCAGAAGCAGCAGAAGAAACAGCAGCCGAGTAATTTCGGATAATAACCTAAAAGAACCGACGGTCTCTCGCGAGACGGTCGGTTTTTTGCTTTCGCCGCACCTGTTTTAAAGTTTTCGCGCACTTTTTATCAAAGTTTTCGCCCGCCTTAAAGTTTTCGTGCACCTTTTCTCTTAAAGTTTAGGTCAAGCCTTTGGGGAGGCTTGCGCCATCAAGGGGATTGACACATATGCGAAGCATGTGTGTCGGCGTCGCCGAGACGGGGTAAACGCGTAACCTTTGTCGCGCTCCGCAGAGCGCGAAAGCTCATATCGGCGTTTTCTTTTTGACAGCTTTTTCTTTTGCGGCGGCGATGGAAAAAGAAAAAGCGGATAGGGCAGATGTTTTTTATTTTGTCTGTTGGCTATACTTGGGTTTTGCGCGGTAGGGGAGACCATTGGTCTCCCGCGAAGAATCATGAAGTTACTCTTCTTATAGTGTTCTTTTCGCTTGTCCGAAAAGAACGAAAAGGACAAAAAGAGGA
>CAJKRH010000026.1 GCA_905202255.1 uncultured Ruminococcus sp. | reverse complement strand
CGATATTGATAAGATATTGCAGATGAGCCGCATTTTCGGCGTGAGCACGGATTACCTGCTCAAGGATGAGATAGACGATGCGCCTGCGGCGCTCACGGCGGATGAATCCGATACGGGGCTTCGTCGGGTGACTATGGAGGAGGCTTCGGATTATCTCGGAAAGAGAAGAGCAGCCGCACCGAAAATAGCGTTTGCCACTTTTCTTTGTATAATATCGCCGATAGTCCTTCTCATCATGGCGGGGCTTGCCGACTCGGGAAAATATATTTCAGAGGGAGCTGCCGCGGGCATCGGGCTTTCGGTGCTTCTTTTGCTCGTGGCTGTCGGCGCGGCGATTTTTCTTTCCTGCAGTGCGAGAGTAAAAGCATACGACTTCCTCGGAAATGAGCCTTTTGAAACGGAATACGGCGTTTCCGGCATGGTAAGAGAGAAAAAGAAAAATTTTGAGACTAAATTTTCCCGCATGAATATACTCGGAGCAGTTCTCTGCATTCTTTCTGCGGTTCCTATTTTCATAGCGCTTTGCTTTGACGGCGCGGAAAATACCGTTTCCGATATGATATATATTCTGGCTGTATGCGCACTGTTTTTTATAGCCGGCATAGGCGTTTTTCTCTTTGTTTACGGCGGAGTATACAATGCCGCTATGGAAAAGCTCCTTGAGGAGGGCGACTACACGAGAAAGCGCAAGGCATCAGGCGGCATTATCGGCACGGTGAGTCTTGTCTACTGGCTTGTGACGACGGCGGTGTTTCTCATATTCCTGTACAGCGGCGCGGAGAAGCAGATGAGCTGGATAATCTGGGCTGTCGCGGGCGTTCTCTACGGCGCGGTAACCGGCATAATCAGTCTTGTGATGAAAAGTAAAGATAAATAAACCGAGAGACGAAAAACTAACCCGTGCGCGGAATGCTGCCCGCGCACGGGTTCTTTTTATTTATGTGAAAGGGGAGTTTTTACCGAGCCTTTTCTATATTCATTATATACATTCTCAAACCAAAGCTCGCGCTCGGGGATGGGGCGCACGGGCGAAAAGGCATATTTCATTTCGCCGCCTGAGTAAAGCGCTGTCTGCACCTGCGAAAAATGCTCCTCGTCCGTTTCGATATCGCGTCCCTCGGCGATAAGTTCATCGATGCTCCTCTCTGTGACAAGATACGAGCCGCGGCTTTTGCCGCCGTGCGCGATGTAATCTTCGATTGCGCCGAGATAGACGAGCGCCGTTATCAGAATGTCGCGGTTTATCATGACCTCCGGCATGAGCGCGGGTGCCGCTCCCGCATAGTCGGCTTCAAAGGATCTTATGCACGAGCGCACAGACGATATTGCCGATGAGATGGCGGCAGGTGAGCGCACAAAGGCGCCGCATTCGCTCATTATCCTGCTGTATTCCTTCCTGCGGGCGAAAATTTCCTCCCGCGGCAGTCTTATTCTCGGGCGGGAAAGTATATCGAAAAACGATATCATATCGGCGATATCGCGTGAGATTTCGCTTTCATCGGGCTTTGTCACGGGCGCACTCCCTGCAATCTTTTCCGCGGCACGCATGGAGCTGACCTGCGTTGCGTTGAGTGCCGTGCCGCCCGGGCGATATACTCCGAATGTTCCCGCACATTCGCCTATCGGGAAAAATCCGGCAAGCGCAGTGCTTTCACTCCATATGTCCGCGTCAAGCCCGCCGTTGTTATGCTGAGCGCAGACGGCTATCTCAAGCGGCTCAAGCGTGATGTCTATGCCATGCTCGCGATAGAGTGAGACAGCGGGTTCGTTCATTTTACGCAGACGGTCGATGGGAAGCGGCAGAAGCGCCCCCGATTTTTCGAGATATTTGCGTGCATAGTCCGGTAGCAGGAAAAAATCAAGCGAGCCGCCATGCTCGGAAGCGGCGGGATTGCGGCGGAAGTCCATGAATACGCGTCTGCCGCGGCGCTTTTCCGAGAAAACGGCGAGATCTATGAGCGAAGAGAGTCGCCTGCCGCCGCGAAATATTTTGCGCGGGTCAAAGGGCCACTCATAGCCCTTTGAAAATATCGCGCCGAGCATTTCACCCGTGTCGGGGAAATAATCCGTGAGAAATTCATGCTCGTTTCCGCTTTCATCAATGGAGAAATACCGCGGGATAACTTGCTGATATGTCCCCGAGAGGTTCCAGCGGAAGCCGAGAGAAGCTATGCCGTATTGCGATTCCGTCAGGTTGATCCCCGCGGCGCCCGCTTCAAAAGCCATGCCGTGCGCACAGGTCTGGCTCTCGGGATAGACGCTCTCGGAATATATGGCAGAGGGTCCGCCTGTCGCCCATATGACATTATCCGCGAGGAAAACTGCCATGCCGTAGCGGTTTTTCTCACTTATCAGCGCAGGGCAAAGCGCGACGATGCCGCAGGCTCTGCCGCCGCCGCGAAGTATTTTCACGGCGCGGTAGCCGTCGAAAATCGGGATGTTTTTGCTTTTCACAGCGCACTCGAGCGCCTCGGTCATATATTTTGAGGTGTAAGGACCGCAGGAGGTCGCGCGCATGCGGGGATCGTGGTCGGTCTTGTAGCCGGCATATTCGCCGTATTCATTATGGGGAAAAGGCACGCCGAGAGAGACAAGCTCAAAAAAACACCGCGCCGAGCCCGCCGCCTGCGCGAGGGCGATATCTCCGTGCATGGAACCGCCCGAAAAGAGCGTTTCCGCCATATCGGAAACGGAATCGCCATCTCCGCCGGCAAGCGTCAGCTTGTAATATGTCTGCTTATCGGAGCCTGTATTCCGCGAGGTGCCCATTTTCTCGCCCTCGGTGATTATGGCTATGTCATGCACGCCAAGGTCATAAAGCTTTCTTGCGGCATTGTAGCCTGCCGCTCCGCTCCCGACTATAACGGCGCGAAAAGAGCGGCAGGGAATTCCCGAATCGACAAGAGAAAAGTTCATTTTACCCTCCGATTACAGGCGGCGGATATGGAAGCCGCCGTCTATATTTATAACTTCGCCCGTGGAATAAGGAAGATAGCCCTTTGCCAGCGCGACGACGGCACGCCCGATATCCTCGGGATAACCCCAGCGCTTTATCGGGAGCAGCCCCTCGCCGATGAGTCTGTCGTATTTTTCGTTCACCGTCGCCGTCATATCCGTTTTGATTATGCCGGGACGCACCTCATAGACATTTATACCGTATTCGGCGAGGCGGTCTGCAAAGAGCGTTGTCACCATCGAGAGTCCCGCCTTTGAGATGCAGTATTCACCGCGGCTCGTGCTCGAGGTATATGCCGACATGGAGGTGATATTGATGATAGCCTCTCCAAAGCCGAGCTCTATCATTTTGTTTGCGCAGTATTGAGTTAAGAAAAATGTGCCTTTCAGATTGATATCGAGAAGCCTGTCCATGCTCTCGCGGCTCATATTGAGGATGTCCTCGCGCTCCTTCGGTGCTACGCCCGCATTGTTTACGAGAATATCTATCTTGCCGAAGCGTTCGATTGCCGTATCTATGATGCGTGCTTCGTCATCTGCCTTTGATATATCGGCGCGTATGCAGACAGACTCGGGCGAGAGTGCGCGGATGGCTTCCATATATTCCTCGTTTTCGCTCTGCTGAACACAGACGAGCGTAAAGCCCTCGGCGGCAAGTGCTGTGGCAATACCGTTTCCGATGCCGCGCGATGCTCCCGTTACTATGACGATTTTTCTTTCCATAAAAGCACCCTCTTTCTTATTTTTTCATGCAGAGCCTGCGATATATCGGCAGATAGATTTCCTGATCGCGCAGGGGACAGCCCGTGGTGCCGCCCGCGCGCATAATCTCCGTGCATTTACTGCAGGCAAGGCAGACCTTGCTTTTGTCTGTATTTCCCGAGATGAAATCGTCTGCAAAGCGGTCGTAGGCAAAAGCCATTCTGCCGAAGCCGACGAGAGTGGAATATCCTCTCTCAAGCGCACCTGCCGCGGCATACGGCGCAAATTCGCGCAGGTAGCTGTAGCCTGTGCCGACGACGGCGACGGAGGGATTTGCCTTTTGAATTGCTTCCGCGCCATGGATAAGGCGGTCTACGCCGACGAGCGGATGCTCCGGCGGTATTCTCTCGCCCTTATTCTGCGGGCGGTTGATATACGGATTGAAGTACGGGCTTCCCATGGTCATATCGATAAGCGAAACGCCGAGCGCCGAGAGCTTTCCGATAAGCTTGTTTGCCTCGGTGAAATCGGGCGTTTGCCCATCGTCCGCCATTCCGAAGCCGTAGGGCTTCGCTATCATATCGCATATGCCGAGGCGGGAAGCGAGGATAACGCTTTTGTCGGTGTTTTCAGCTATCAGCTTTGTTATATCGAGCATGAGACGGCTTCTGTTTTCAAAGCTTCCGCCGTATTTGCCCTCTCTCGTATATGCCGAAAGAAGCTCGCCGAGCAAATACTGGTGGCACGCCTTGATGTCTACTCCGTCAAAGCCTGCCCATATCAGCAGTTTTGCCGCGGCAAGATATTTTTCCGGAAGGCTGTCGAGATATTCGTCGGTCAGGAGCGGTGTCCCATCGGGGAGAGGACGGTATTCCTCTATGGGTTTGCTGTGCGTGGCGATGAGCGGATAGGGAGCGGCACTGTTATGCGAAAATCTGCCCGAATGGGTAAGCTGAGCTATCAGCGGAGCGCCTGTCACATTTTTTACCTTTGCTATCATGGCGCGGAATTTCTCTTTATTTTCCTCGGTAATCATGAGCTGCCTGTCCGAGGTGCGTCCCTCGGGACAGACGGCTATCGCTTCCGACCAGATAAGTGCCGCACCGGAGTGCGCAAAGCGCAGATATCTGCGCTCGGTAAGCGCCGAGGGCGCACCTGTTTCGTCCGCGTCAAAGCCCTCCATCGGATGGACGGAGAGCGAATTTGCAAGCACGATATCGCCCGCACGCGTGTGTACCGCCGGCTTTACGGCAAGCGGCGAAAGATCGCGCGAAAACGGGATATGAAGTCCGCGCTTTCTCGCGTCGTAGTCTATCTCATCAAGTGTCTGATAATGGAATGTATTCGGTATTTTCAGTTCGAAAGGATGCATGATTATAACCTCCTCATGCCATGGTTTCAAGCATTTTTGCCGTTACTTTGTATTTTGTGGGTTTGCCTGCGGAATAAGCCTTGTATTCCGCAAACATATATTCCGCCATGCGGCGCGGCTCGTTTCCGATGCTGCCCGCTATATGCGGTGTGAGACGCACATTCGGCAGGCGATAAAGCTCGCTTTCTTCTGCGGGCGGCTCATCGGGATCGGTGACATCGAGCAGGGCAAGCCGCTCGGGGCAGGCTTTCATCGCCGCTATCAGGTCGGCGGTATTCACCTGCGCGCCCCTGCCCGTATTTATGAAAACAGCGGCTTTTCCCATCAGGTCAAAGCAGGAGCGGTCTATCATGCCCTTTGTCTGCTCATTGTTTGCAAGGTGATTCGAGATGACATTGCAGGAGGCGAAAACCTCATGCAGTCCCGTCTTTGTGACGCCAAGCTCCGCCGCTTTTTCATCGGGGAGAAACGGGTCGAAAACATATATTTCGAGTTCATGGCGGCGCAGGTGGTTTATCACCATCGTGCCTATCATGCCGGCGCCCAGTATGCCGACGCGCGTGCGGAAATTGCCGGGATAGAGCCGCTCGCGGTCGTCATTTTGCCAGTCCGCGCGGCATTTTACCTCGCGGCGGAAGAAGCCCTTATTGGCAAGCAGAATTTCCGAGGCGGCAACCTCTGCTACAGGCACGGCATTTGCCGCCCATGCGGAAAATATATCAACTCCGCACGAGATAAACGGACGCGCAAACTGCTGAACGGTACCCGCAGCATAGAAAACAGCCTTCAGCCTCGGCAGATATCGCCGTATTTCCTCTTCGGAAAGCGCGGGCATTCCCCATGTGGAGAAGATATACTCTACCTTTTGCAACTCGCCCTCGAGCGCGGGGAAATCGTCTTTCGAGCAGATATACGGGAGCATATCAAATTCATCCGAGAGACGCGCGAGCATATTATCGCTGTAGACAGCGGGGATATTGAATGGGCGGAATGTCATGATGCAGGCTTTGCTTTTCATTTGTTTTCCTCCGTTTTTCAGAGCCTTTCTTCGAGCTCTTTTACTTTCTTTTCAAGCTCGGCTATGCGCTCCTCCTGAAGAGCGACAGTGATATACATATCATATGTGCTTACATAATAACCGTATTTTTCCATGCGTTTTTTGTAGTTTTCATAGTTGTAGGTTTTCGGCACGGCGAAGCGAAGCGTCAACCCCAGAATCATGAAAAATGCTCCTATCGGCGCGAAAATTATGCCGACAAGAACGCCGTTTTCCGCATCGCGGATATCGTAGGCTATAAGCACAAGTCCCATTATGAGAAATATTGCTCCTATCAGAACAAAAATCAGAAGCATGGTTTTCTTTGCGTATTTAAGCTGCTTTTCGGAGACCTTTTCAAAGAGCTCCTTGTTTTTTCTTTCGCTGAAATTATCCATTTTTCTTTTCCTCTCTTGCTTTTTTGTGTTCTTCGACTTCTTTTCGCGAAAAGTAATATTTCTTGTCGCAGAAGTGACAGCAGACTTCTATTTCGGGCAGGTCGCCGAAGGTTTCGTCCAGCTCCTTTTCCGAAAAGCTGGATATCGCGCCGAGTATGCGCTCGCGCGAGCAGGAGCAACGGTATTCCGCCGTGAAATCATCGAAAATATCATATTCTATGCCTGCCATGGCGCGGTCGATTATCGCTTCGTTTGTCATACCCGCGTCAAAGAGCATGGAAATATTGGAGAGCAGCGGCACGTTCTTTTCTATTTTATCGACAGTCTCCTCATCGGCAAAGGGAAGAAGCTGTATCAGTATTCCGCCTGCCGCCTTGCAGGTTTTGTCCTTATCTACGAGCACGCCGAGAGAGCATACCGTCGGTATCTGTTCGCTCTTTGCAAAATATGCGCAGATATCCTCCGCTATCTCGCCGCTGACAATAGCCGTGGAGCCTACATGAGCCTCTCCCGTGCCGTCGTCGCGCACAACGGAAAGCGTTCCGTGACCTATGCCGCCGCCGACATCGAGCTTGCCGTTCGGCTTGAGCGGCAGATCAACCTCGGGATGCATGATATAGCCGCGGACATTACCCTTGTAATCCGATACCGCAACGGCACTGCCGAGCGGTCCGTCACCCTTGAAGCGAAGAGTGAGGCTGTCCTCCTTTTCCTTCAGCATCGTTCCCATCAGCGAAGCTGCCGTGAGTATTCTGCCGAGAGCCGCCGTCGCTGTCGGCTCGGTATGGTGATATTCGATGGCACGGTTTACGATATCCCGTGAGTTTATCACGAGAATCCTCGCCGAGCCGTCACGCGTCATTGCGCGGGTAACATTGTATTTTTCCATAGATTACACCTTCTTTTTGCAGATGAAAAACTCTCTCTCGCTCGTCGCCGTGACAGGCGAGAAATCTATATCCGAAGCTTTTTCGAGTAGCTCAAAACCGGATTTTTTCAGGAGAGAAATTATCGTTTTTTCGCTGTATTTGCGCTGGCACTGATATTCGTCCGTGCGCTCCCAGAGCCCGTTTTTGTGCCTTGCAAAGAAAGTCAGGTCGAAGTCGCATACTCCGCTTTTCTTATTATAAAAGCTCTCCCAAACAGTGAACAAATCCTCGTATTCGTAAACAAAGCTGTTGTCTGCGAGGATATTTTCATATTTGTAGGGCGTTGAGATATCGAAGATGAAAAGTCCGCCGCCGCGCAGATTTTCATATGCCGAGCAGAAGCATGAACAGACCTCGCCCGTGTCCGCGAGATAATTTATCCCGTCAAAACAGCAGAGCGCCGCATCCGTATGCGTGCCGCTGTCAAAGCAGGTCATATTCTGCGAGAGCAGGAGAAGCTTCACCTTTGCTTCCTCGGCTTTTCTGTATGCGAGGGCGAGCATTTCTTCGCTTGTATCAAGCCCTGTCACGCTGTGCCCGCGCTTTGCCAGTTCTATGGAGATGCTTCCCGTGCCGCATCCGAGGTCGACTATCGCGGCAGGGGTATCCACGCCGTATTTCTCAAAGCAGGCTTCATAGAAATCGCACCATGCGGAATAATCCGTATCCTGCATCAGTCTGTCGTAGTGCGGCGCGAGCGCGCTGTATATTTCGCTCATTTGCCTTCCTCCGTATTTTTGAGTATGCGGGAGAGGACGGTCATATAGCCTTCGCTTCCGTCGCGGAGAGAGCCGTTTACGCGGGTAATTGTCGCTGTGCTGAGTCCTGTTTCCTCAACTATCTCGGAATATTTCTTTCCCTCGAGTATGAGCTTTGCCGCCCAGAGGCGCTTGGTCATCTCGCGAAGCTCTGTTTTTGTGCAGAGATCACAGAAAAAATTTTCGCATTCCTCGGGCGTCTTCAGCGAGAGCACCGCGGAAAAGAGCAGTGCTTTTCTTTCATCGGGCTGTTTTGTCATTTTTATTTCCTCCTTGCGCCTTGCGCTTATCTGAAATATGTTTTCCTGTCGGCGAGATATACCGCAGTGCGGCAGATATCCGTATCGGCATCGGCGGGAATCTCCTCCAGCGCCTTTGATATACATTCTATCGGGAAGCGGGGATTTACAAATTCGTTTTCCGTAGAGGAGAGCAGGAGCCGAAGGATTATTTTGTCTCCCTCGGCGCGGCACTGCACAAGCTCGCAGAGCGGCGCTATATCGACCGTCTTAATGCCTGCCTTGGAGTTTTTCTCTATCACCATAGGTGCTGCGAAAACCGCCTTTATCTTTTCTTCCGATGAAGTGTTTGCGCCGATCGCTTCAATGCTTATCTCATATTCCGACCAGCCGATATCCGAGAGCTTGGTCTGCGGTTCGTAGGCTTCGAGCGCGTGAAGTCCCTCGGGGAAGGCGGCATTCAGCGCGCGGCAGATTTCCTCATGCGAAACCTCTTCCGTTATCTTGAAATCCATGAAGCAGCAGAGGTCGGAGACGCCGACGGAAAGCGGCAGGGAAAATACCGTTTTCGGATGGGGATTGAAGCCCATCGTATACCAAATCGGCAATTTCGAGCGGAGAAAAGCCGCTTTCATCGTTCTGTTCATATCGAGATGAGAGATGAATTTCAGCGCTCCCGTTTTGGAAAACATTACTCTTATTTTTTTGCTTTCGGGCACCATGCTGTTTTACCTCCGAGACTGTTTGCGCCGCAACCGCTGCAGGCATTGCGGCAATTTTCCGTGGTTTTTCCCTCATGGGCGCGGTGGCGCTCACGAAGCAGAAATTCCTTTGTTACACCTATATCTATTATATCCCATGGGAGAACCTCGTCCTCGCCGAACTCGCGGTTTGCGTAGAATGCGGGGTCTATGCCCACTGCCGCGAAAACCCCTAGCCACTTCTCATAGTCGAAATGCTCCTCCCAGCTGTCGAATACCATGCCGCGGCGGTGAGCCTCCTCCATTGCGGCACAGAGCTTTCTGTCTCCGCGGGCAAAGACGGCTTCTATGCGGCTTACCTTTGCGTCGTGATAGTTGTATTTCACCTTTCTGTCCTTTATCACGCCGTCGAGATAACGCTGTTTTCTCTCAAGCTCCGCCATATCGCATTGCGGTTCCCACTGGAAAGGAGTGAACGGCTTCGGAATGAAGCAGGCGGCGGAGATTGTGACGAGCGGCGCCTTGCGCGGTCTGTCCGGCGTCTGATAATATGTATCGATAACGCTCTCGGCAACCTCGTAGATGCCGTCGAGATCGGCGTCCGTTTCCGTCGGCAGACCCTGCATGAAATAGAGCTTGACTTGGCTCTTGCCGCCCGAGAAAGCCACGCGGCAGGCGCGGAGCAGGTCCTCTTTTGCGAGATTTTTGTTTATGACATCGCGCAGGCGCTGTGTTCCCGCCTCGGGAGCAAATGTAAGTCCGCCCGCGCGCACGCTCGAAACCTTATCCATCAGCTCTTTTGTGAAGCTGTCGGCGCGCAGAGAGGGAAGCGAGAGCGAAATTTTGCGCTCGTTTGTCCATTCGAGCAGGCGGTCGGTCAGCTCGTTTATATGAGAATAGTCGCTGATGCTCAGCGAAATGAGGGAGATATCGTCATAGCCGGTGCAGTCGGCGAGCGTTTTGCCCTCGCGGCAGAGCGTTTCCACGGATTTCTCGCGCACGGGGCGGTAAATCATACCTGCCTGACAGAAGCGGCATCCGCGTATGCATCCGCGGTATACCTCGAGCATGATGCGGTCATGCACCGTGTCGATGAAAGGCATCACTACCTTTTTCGGGAAGCGCACCGTATCCATATCTTTTATAATGCGCTTTTTTATCTTCGTCGGGATATCGTCGTATTTCGGCGTATATTTCTTTACCGTGCCGTCATCGTTGTATTCGACGGAATAGAAAGAGGGAACATAAAAGCCCTCCTGCTTTGCGCATTCATGGAGGAAATCTTCCTTTACGAAGCCCTTTTTCTTATGCTTTGCATATATGGTCATCAGCTCGTCTATTTCCTCTTCGCCCTCGCCGATGAGGCATAGGTCGATGAAATCCGCCATCGGCTCGGCATTATATGTGCAGGGGCCGCCGCAGACGACTATGGGCATACCCTCGTCGCGGTCGGCGGAGCGAATCGGCACGCCTGCGAGCGAGAGCATATTCAGCATATTTGTATAGCAGAGCTCATACTGAAGCGTAAAGCCTATGAAATCAAATTCACGGAGCGGGTCGCCGCTTTCGAGCGCGAAGAGCGGGATATCGTATTCGCGCATATATTTTTCCATATCCGTCCACGGAGCGTAGACGCGCTCACACCATGTGTCCGCGCGCGCATTGAGCACATCGTAGAGTATGCGTATGCCGAGATTGGACATTCCTATCTCGTATGTATCGGGAAAGCAGAAGGCAAAACGGATATCGATATCCTTTTTGTCCTTTATCGTCTGTCCCCATTCGCCGCCCGTGTATCTGGCGGGCTTTTCAACCTTTTTAAGTATTTTCTCCGGTATAGCCATGTGGCTTATCCTCCTTGGGTTTTCGCTTATTTTCTACGCGCACGGCTTTTTGAGGCGGCGCGACATATCGCTTTGTTTTTACAGTATTCACATGGGTCGGTGTCCCCATCCGAAACAGGCGCGGCGCATGCTTCGCCAGAGCGCAGTTTTGCGGCAAATGCGAGCACGGTATTCCGTACATCGCCGCGCAGGCTCTCAAATTCCCCGCGCGTGAGCAGACCCTTGCCCGAGGCGAGATTTTTCTCCGTTATCGGTATGAAATGCCCCTCGAGATTTCGCTCCATCTCGCGCAGAACCTTTTCGTCGTTTATGAGAATGCCGCTTTTCACGGGGGCGAAATCGGCTTCGGCTTCTTCGCCGATGTGTCCGCTCTTCTGCGGCGGCTTTACGCCGATGTAGAGCACACCTGCGGGAAGAGGCTTTTTGCCGTAGCGCCGCTCGCCGTTTTCGCAGACGGAAAAGAGATAGAGCAGCATCTGCAGGTCAAAGCCCTCGCGGATTTTATTCATATCGAAGGTTTTTGTGCCTGTTTTGTAGTCGGCTATGCGCACATACAGGTTTCCGTCGTCGCCCTCGAGTGTATCCACTCGATCGATGACTCCGCACAGAGAAACCCTGCCGTTTTCATCCTCGAGCTTCATTGGGGGAATACTGCCCTCGCCTGTCCCTATGCCTGCTTCAAAATCGACCGCGCGGAAGCCGCTCTGGTCAAATTCGCGCACCATATCGGATACGAAAGCGGAGGCACTGCGGCAAAGCTTATCCGAAATATGGCGGAGCCTGCCGGAGATAAATTCCTCGCCGCCTGCGGTTTTGCGCAGGTATTCCTCTGCCCGCGAACGGATATATGCGTCTGTTTTCGCCGCGTCGTGTTCGCCCGAATCGAGGACGAATTTTGCTGTTTCCTCAAGCAACTTGTGCATGAAATTTCCTATATCGAGCGCACCGAATTTTATCCTTGTGCAGTCGGCTATTTTCAGCTCGTAATCGCAGAAATACGAGAAATTGCACCTTATGTATTTTTCCAGCCGCGAATAGCTGATATTCACCCTCTCGGGGAAAAGCTCTCCCGTGCATTCGGGAGTGAGACGGCACTCTCTTGCCGAGAGCGGCTCGTCTGCATATTTCAGCCTCGGGGCATATTTTTCATTTGAGAGGAAATATGCACGCAGTTTCTCGCCGAGAGCGCTCGGAAGAGAGGCGGCATATTCCATGGCAGGGAGCGGACGCTCGATAAGCTCCTCTGTCGGCATATCGTCAAAGCGCTCCTCGCGAAGATTTGGGAACATAGCGAGCATACGGCGGAGCGGTGCGCATTTTGCTGTTTTTTCTCCGCCGATATATCTCGGATAAGTCACCGTCAGTGTATCTGAAGCCGAGCACACTGCGGAATAGAAGAAGAAAAGCTCGTCCGCAAGCTTGTTTTCCAGCCGCGTGCTTATATCTATGCCGATATCGGAGAGCAGCTTCTTCTCATGCTCGGAGAAGAAGCTTTCCTCTGTCACCGCGGCGGGAAAAACACCCTCTGCCGCACCGATAACATAGACATGCTTCACATTTTCGGAGTTTGAGGCGCCCGCTTCCGTTATCAGCACCTCGTCTACGGAGGTGGGTATATTGCCGACATCCTTATCCTGCGCCATCATGCGGAGCATGAAGGTAAAGCCCTCGCAGGTGACATCGGTGTCGCCCGAGCATGCGACGAGACTGTCCAGCATATCGCAGATCAGCCCGTGCGCCTGCGAAAGCTCGGCGGCAATGCCAGCTTCCCCCGCATCCGTGAGTGCGCGGCAGAGCTTTTCCGTCATTTCCGGTATGCGCATATACGATATGAAATCGAAAAGCACACGGCAATGCTCGCGCACGCTCTGCTTCTTTCCCGCCTCTGTGCAGAACATATGAAGAGGAGCGATGACGGCATCTTTTACAGAGTTTATTTCGACGAGCCTGCGCTCCGTTTCTTCATTTGCCACGGCGCCGTAGCCGTCGGGATTCATTGTCCACGCCGTGCCGTCGGTGAAGCGCGCGCCGTGTATATTCCAGCGGGTGATATATGTTTCAAAAAGACCGAGGGACTCATCGGGAATATCGAGAAGCCCTGTCTTGATATAAGCCGTGACATTTTCGAGAGTGAAGCCGCGGCGGCATATTTCGAGCGCCGCGAAAACGAAGCGTATCGGCGAGAGCCGCATGATATCCGAGCGCGACGAGAGAAAATACGGTATCTCATAGCTTCGGAGCATCGCGTCGATTATGCCTGTGTAGTCGTCGCGCCTGCGCGAAATTATCGCGAAATCGCGATATCTTGCGCCGAGCCGCACGCGTCTTGCTATATCGCAGGCGACGGCGCGCGCTTCCTCCGTCTTGTTTGCGGCGCAGATTACGCGCAGTGCGCCGCATTCGGGTTCGTACTTCGGCTTGACATTCGACTCATGCCAGAGATTCAGCGCGAGATAGGATAGCTCCGGCGCGGAAAAGCGCGGTGCTTCGCGCAGTACGGTGTCGGGCGCGATATCGCATCCGTTTTCGTAGGCGGAGGCGCGGAGCCGCCTGCCCGTTTCGTTTATGTTATAAAAAGGAGCGAGCGCGGCGTCCTCCGTCGGGTCATAGGCGAGCGTGATATGCACATTCTCCGCCTGACGGAAGATTTCCGAGATTATCTCATATTGCTCCTTTGTAAAGAAAGCAAAGGAATCGATGAAAACATCGCATCCTACGAAGAAGCCGCCGGAGCGGAGCTTGTCCGCCGCTTCCGAGAGCGCGGAGTCGGGATCGTCGTATTTCTCGGCGACGAGCGCGTCATATTCGGCGGAAATAAGCGCGATATCGGAGAGCTTGCCGCCGAGACGCGCGTTTTCCGCGAGTTTTTCCGATGCCGCCATGAGCGCCTGCGGAGTAATCTTGCCGCGCGTCATATCCGTGCGCAGTTTCACAAGCTCGTTTACGGCATTTGTATCGGAATCCGATATGCCGCCGTAAACGGAAAGTGCGGGCGAGAGGGAAGTGAGCGCACGGCGCATGAGAATCCTTTTTGCGCCGTTTTCTATGTATGTTTTGCAGATTCCGCCGTATCTGCGGAAAACAAAATCGCAGAGCCGAGTGAGGGTTATGATATCGAGATCTGCGCCGAGATTTCGCTTTGCCGCGGTGCGCTCGGCATTGACAGCCTCTCTGTCCGGCACGAGAAAATAGGCATGCCTGCCGCTTTGCGCCGATTTTTCGGCTATGTCAAAGAGAAGCTCGCTCTTTCCCGAGCCGCTTCTGCCGTATATGAAGCTGACCATATGCCTTTTCCTCCTTATTGCAATCGTTTTTTATCAGTATATCTGCGCCGCCGTTTCTATATCGTGAGAGCGCAGGAGCTTTTTCAGCATGAAATAGTAGCCAGAGTAGATATAATAGATATTGTCGCAGGAGCGAGAATGCGAAACGCAGACATCCTTTACCGTGAAGAGCGAGTCGCTGACGACGAGTATCACGGCGTTTTCTCCGAGAGCCGTTGCCATATCGAGATAATATTTTTCGCTCCTGCCGCGGCGGATATGGAAGAAGAGATAAACTCTTTTGCCGCGAAGATATCCGCGGAAAAATGTATTCCATTTGCGTTGCAGGATAAGACCGACGAGAAAAGCCGAAAGCGTCATAAGTCCCAGCACGGGCAGGGTGACGGCGAGCACGCCTGCCGCCACGACGAGCGCGACGCTCCCGTGAACTATCGCGATGATATATTTTGCTATGAGGATGAGATTTGAAGCGAAAACATATTTGCGCAGGGTAAACATCGCCTTATCATATATCGCATATGCGGCGGTGCTCTTTATCCTGAGCAGATTGTATGCCCAGAAGCCCGAGGCGCTTTGCAGGCGCATTTTCTTGTGTATCTGCGCCTGAGCACCGCCCTGCTTTGCACCGGAAAGCATATCGATGCGATGGGTGAGATATTCGTTTTGCTTTCGCAGTTTTCTGTTTTCACGCTTTAATGCACGAAGCTCTTTGTTCATGGGTCTCTCCGATTTGTAATAAGCCAGATATTATTGTAAATCATGCGTAAAATGAAGTGTTTCTATTCGTTTTTGCCGCTTTGCCCCTCGAAAAGCGCGAGATTGCGCAGTATCGTTTTTCTGCCGCGCCAAGAAAAGGCTCGGGAGGCAAATTCTTCATCGCTCATCTCGTTTACTCTTTCAATTGTGAGCATTGATATCCTGTCGCGACAGAAAAACTCTATCGGCGTTTTCGTGCCGCGCTCTGTTACGCGGCGCACGAGCGGACAGCTCGTCTGGCATATGTCGCATCCCCATGCGCTGCCGTATTTCCGGATGTATGCCGCTTCTTCAGGCGTCAGCTCGCCTTTTTTCTGTGTTACGGCGGAAAGGCAGTCCATGCCGCTTTCCGTCATCGGGCAGGCGGCTTTGCATTTGCCGCAGTGCAGGCAGCCGCCTGTGACAGGCTCGCGCCCGTCGTAGCCCAGTTCTTCTGCCGGCACCTCGGAAAGAATTTCCCCGATAAAGACAAAGGAGCCGTATTTTTCGTTTATGAGCAGGCGATTGTCGCCGATTATGCCCAGTCCCGCGCACGCCGCCGTGTATGTTTCCGAGAGAGGCGATTTGTCGGCAAAGCCCCAAAAGTGCCTGCCGTAGCATTCCTCAAGCCTTGCACATATGCGGGAAAAGAGCGAATCGCAGTAGCTATGGTAATCGAGGCTTCGCGCATAGAGCGATATATTGCCATCACCGTCGTCGCCCGCGATATACGGTACAAGAAACATAACGGCGCTCTTTACCTCCGCAATGTCGATGCCCCTGCGGGAAATGAAATCGGGGCGCATGACCTCGCACTTATCAAAGGGAAGCACGGCAAAAAACTCTATATTTTCATCGGAAAAAACCTTTTTTATCATGAACTGCCCCCGAACTTTTGAAAAAACTTCTTGATATTTATAACAATATATGGTAGAATAATCTCAAACACTATACTAATTATACTGATTTTTGTAAATAAATCAATATTATATTGAAATTTCCCGCGGAGGAAAGAAAAAATACAGAGGAGTTTTCGTAAAAAATGGCAAGCAAGAGCAAGGACTACGGCAATAACAGTATATCGTCTATAAAAGGAGCGGACAGAGTGCGCCTTCGCCCTGCCGTTATTTTCGGTTCGGACGGAATAGACGGATGCCGCCACAGCGTTTTCGAAATAGTGTCAAACGCTGTCGATGAGGCGGGCGCCGGCTATGGCAATCTGATAAATGTCACCGCATATAAGGACCTCAGCATCTGCGTTGAGGATTTCGGTCGCGGCGTGCCGCTCGGCTATAATGAAGCAGAGGGAAGATACAACTGGGAGCTTGTCTACTGCGAGCTTTACGCAGGCGGCAAATACAATGTCGGCGGTGAGGATTCCTCATATGAATTTTCTCTCGGACTCAACGGACTCGGCGCCGCATCGACGCAGTACGCCTCGGAATATATGCAGGTGCGCTCGTATCGCGACGGTGAAATGTACGAGATGAATTTCAAAAAGGGCTGTCCCGTCGGGGAACTGACGGCAACGCCGCTCACCAAAAAGGACAAAAAGACGGGCACCACGGTCTACTGGAAGCCCGACCCCGAGGTTTTCACCGATATCAATGTCGGCAAGGAATACTACACCACGATGCTGGACAGGCAGGCGATGGTAAACCCGGGCGTGAAATTTGTTTTCAGATGGGAAAACGAGGACGGAACCTTTGAGGAGCACGAATACTACTACGAAAACGGCATTGCCGACTATATAGCCGCGGCGGCGGGCGAAACCTCGCTCACGGCTCCCGTGGTCTGGAATATGCAGGATAAGGGCAGAGACTGCGACAACAGAGACGAATACCGCCTGAAAGCGCAGATAGCTTTCTGCTTTTCCAATACGACGCACCTGACTGAATATTACCACAATTCGAGCTATCTCGAATACGGCGGCTCACCCGACCGTGCCGTCCGCGCCGCATTCACATATGCCATAGACAAATATCTGCGCCAGACCGGCAAATATACAAAGAGCGAGCAGAAAATAAGCTATGCCGACATAGCCGATTGCCTGATACTGATTATCAGCAGCTTTTCCACGCAGGCTTCATATGAAAACCAGACGAAAAAGAGCATAACGAACACCTTCATTCAGGAGTCGCTGACAAACTTCATGAAGGAAAATCTCGAGCTTTATTTTCGCGAGAAGCCGCTGGAGGCGGAAAAAATAGCTTCTCAGGTGCTGATAAACAAGCGCAGCCGCGAGGAAGCGGAAAATACACGCGTCAGCGCCAAGAAGAAGATGACGACGGCAAACGATGTGACAAACCGCATAAACAAATTCGTTTCCTGTCGCTCCAAGGACCCGACGAGAAGAGAACTCTATATAGTTGAGGGCGATTCGGCACTCACCTCGGTAAAGCTCGGCAGAGATGCGGAATTTCAGGCGATAATCCCCGTTCGCGGAAAGACGCTCAACTGCCTGAAGAGCACATACAAGAAGATTCTCGAGAGCGATATCATAATGGACCTCGTGAATGCCATCGGTTGCGGAATGGAGCTGGAGAGCGGGCACAAGGATAATAAAAAATCGCCGATGGCTTTTGACCGTTCTGCACTGCGCTGGAGCAAGATAATCATCTGCACTGATGCCGATGAGGACGGCTATCAGATAAGAACGCTCCTGCTTACGCTTTTCTACAGGCTTCTTCCGAAGCTTGTGGACGAGGGGCTTGTTTTCATAGCGGAATCGCCGCTCTATGAGATAACCTGCAAGGACGAGACATACTTTGCCTATGACGAAAAGGAAAAGGCGGAGATAACGGAAAAGCTGAAAGGCGTGAAATATACCGTTCAGCGCTCAAAGGGCCTCGGCGAAAACGAACCCGATATGATGTGGAAAACGACGATGAACCCCGCGACGCGCAGACTCATCCAGATATGCCCCGACGACAGGGAAGCGACGGACTATATTTTCGATACGCTTCTCGGCGACAATCTGAAAGAAAGAAAAGCTTTCATCGCCAAAAACGGCAAATTCTACTTTGGTCAGGCGGATGTTTAATCGCGCGGAAAGGAGAAAGCAATGGCAAAATCAAGAAAGAAGCAGACAGCGGAAGAGCCGCAGGAGACTGCGGAGGTCACGCTTCAGCCTATAACGGAAACAATAGAAAAGAACTATATGCCATATGTAATGACGAGCATAATATCCCGCGCTATCCCCGCGATAGACGGCTTCAAGCCCTCGCATCGCAAGTTGCTCTATACCATGTATAAAATGGGACTGCTGACGGGACCGAGGACAAAGAGTGCGAATGTCGTAGGTCAGACGATGCGCCTCAATCCGCATGGAGATATGGCGATATACGAGACAATGGTGCGTCTGACGCGCGGCAACGAAACGCTGCTTCATCCCTTTGTAGATTCCAAGGGAAGCTTCGGCAAGCAGTACAGCACGATGGCTTTTGCCGCCTCGCGTTATACCGAGGTAAAACTCGATAAATTCTGCGCCGAGATATTCTCGGGTATAGATAAAAACGCCGTCGATTTCGTCGATAACTATGACAGCACCATGCGCGAGCCGACGATACTGCCGACGACTTTTCCGAATATACTCGTTTCGCCCAATTCAGGCGTTGCCGTCGGCATCGCCTGTGAAATAGCGTCATTCAATCTTGCCGAGATATGCGACGGCACCATAGCGGCACTGCGCAATCCCGAAATAACGAGCGAGGAACTTTCTGAGCTGATAAAGGCGCCGGATTTTGCGAGCGGCGCGTCCATTCTCTATAATAAAGAGGACATACTTTCGATTTACGAGACGGGCAGAGGCTCCGTCAATATGCGCTCGCGCTATGTCTATGACAAGGAATCAAACTGCATAGATGTTCTGGAGATTCCTTTCGGCGTGACGATAGAGCAGATTATCGCCAAGATTACCGACCTCATCAAGCGCGGCGAACTCAAAGAGGTGACGGATGTCCGCGATGAGATAGACCTGCACGGCTTCAAGCTGACGCTCGACCTGCGCCGCGGCACAGACCCCGAAAAGGTGATGGCGAAGCTTTTCAAAAAGACGCCGCTCGAGAGCAGTTATGCCTGCAATTTCAATGTTATCGTCGATAACGAGGCGCGTCAGCTCGGCGTGCGGGAGATGCTGCTCGAATGGATAAAATTCCGCATGAGCTGTTATCGCCGCGAGCTTATCTTCGAGAGGGACAAAAAGAGCGAAAAGCTTCATCTGCTTGTAGGTCTGGGAACGATACTTCTCGACCTTGACAAGGCAATAAAGATAGTCCGCGAGACCGCGCGCGATAAGGATGTCATCCCGAATCTGATGGCGGGCTTCAAGATAGACGAGATTCAGGCGGAATATATCGCCGAGATAAAACTGCGAAATTTCAACCGCGAATACATTATAGAGCGCATAAAAGAAATAGAATCGCTGAAAAAGGAGATAGCGGAGCTTTCCGCCGTCATCGACTCCGATGCCAAACTCAAGCGCAGAATAATAAAGCAGCTTGAGGAGATAAAAGAGAAATACGGCGTTCCCAGAAAGACGATGATAGTCTATGAGGATACGCTCCCGAAATACGATGCCGAGAGCTTTATAGAGAACTACAATGTAAAGCTTGTGCTCACAGAGGAGAGCTATTTCAAGAAGATAACGCTCCAGTCGCTGCGCGGAAACGACGAGCAGAAGCTCAAAGAGGGCGACAGCGTGCTCGAAACGCTCGATGCCGAAAATGTTTCCCAGCTTATGTGCATAGGCACGCTCGGAAATATGTACCGCGCCAAAGTCAGCGATTTCTCAAACTGCAAGGCAAGCGAATTCGGCGATTATCTGCCGGCAAAGCTGAAATGCGACGATGACGAAAAGATAAAGCTGATGCGCACCGATGTAAACTACGAGAGCGGGGACAATCTTGTCTTTGTATTTGAAAACGGAAAGGCTGTGCGCATACCGATATCCGCCTATGCGACAAAGGCTCCGAGAAAGAAGCTTGTCAAGGCTTTCAATACAAATTCGCCGCTTGTCGGCGCATTTTATGAGGAGGCGGGGAGCAGTTTCGACATCTTCATGAAGAGCGGAAATAAGGGCATAACGGTAAGCTCCAAACTTATCCCGCAGAAAACCTCGAGAACCTCGGCGGGCGTGCAGATATTCACGCTCAAGAGCGGACAGAAGCTTGAGCTTGCCACGGTAAATCTCGAAAAATATCCCGAGTCCGCCTCATGCAGGAAGATAAAGGTGCCTGCCACGGGCGTGACGCTCTGAAACTAAAGAAACGGAGGGCTTTTTTATGAGAATACTGATAGCTTCTGATGACAGGATCTATGCGAGAATGCTTTATCTCTCCATCGCGGAAAAGGGCGCGGAGGCGCAGATAAAATCGCCCGCCGAGCTTCCCGCAGACGAGGAATATGATATGATGCTTCTCGATGCGGGCGGCTTTTCGCCCGATTTGAAGCTTCCCGATATACCTGTCATACTCTATGGCACGGATGCACAGCTGCGCACGGTGGACGACGGCGAACTTTCGCGCTTTTTCATCCTGCCGAGACCTTTCCGCATGAGCGAACTCTACGGGGTCATATTCTCGGGCAGGAGCGAAAAGACGGAAAGCGATATTTTCGAGAGAAAGCTCGGCATAGTCCTCGACGGGACAAAGCGATGCGTCTATATAAAGGGAGAAAAGGTTTTCCTCTCGCGCAGGGAATTCAATCTTTTCGCTCTGCTGATGGAAAAGAGAGGCACGCCTGTTTCGAGAGAAGAGGCGAGTACGGTTTTCCTCGGTGACGACGGCGAGATGAAAAGCAATGTCGTCGATGTCTATATCAAATATCTGCGCGAAAAGATAGACGAAAGATTTGATATCAAGCTGATAAAAACAGTCCGCGGAGCGGGCTATATGATAAGTCTGTAAGTTATTTTCCGAAAATCTGCGGGAGGAGGGAAGCGCATGGCTGAAATAAAATGGACTGCGGCGCAGAGAGACGCTATTGAAGCGAGCGGCAGGAATATATATGTCGCGGCGGCGGCAGGCAGCGGAAAAACAGCCGTGCTGACGCGCAGAATAATAGAGCGCATCTGCTCTCCCGAGATACGCGCTGATATTTCGCGCATGCTGATAGTGACATTTACGCGAGCCGCGGCGGACGAGCTGAAAAGCAGAATAGGCGCGGCGATAGAGAAAGAGAAGCTTGACAATCCCGGCGACAGGCATCTGCGCAGGCAGGCTCTGCTTCTGCCATGCGCCAAGATAAGCACGGTGCATAGCTTCTGCCTTGACCTGATACGCGCAAATTTCCGCGAGCTGGGCTTGCCGTCGGATTTTCATGCCGCGGACGAAACCGTGGAAAACCGCATATTTTCCGATACGGCGGAGGAGCTTATCTCCGACTACTACGATGGAAAAATAAGCGGGGAATATGCGATAGAGGATTTCCGCCTTTTTGTAAACACATTCGGCAGTGCCACGGATGACGAGGCTCTGCCGAAAACCGTCGGTGCGCTTTACAGAAGTCTCTGCGATACGCCCGACGGGATAGAGTCGCTTGCTCATTACGGGGAACTTTACAGGAGCGCCGCAAAGGCGGACTTTATGACTACCCCATGGGGCGAGCCGATAAGGCGATATCTCTCTTCGGCGGTGAAATACTATGAGGAGATTTTCTCCCGCGCTCTTGCGTATATCGGGGAAAATCCGGAGTATGCTCCATATGAGGAAACGCTCTCGGGCGAGCTTGCGCTTCTGCGCTCGCTCGATGCGGAGAATATGAGCTATGACGAGCTCTGCGATAAGATAAACGGATATACGCCCGCAAAAATAGGCACGCTCAGGCGCGGTACGGAAAAATCGCCGGAGATACTGTTTTTCGTCGCGCAGAGGGACGCTTTCAAGGCGGAAATGAAGAGTCTGCGCTCGGAATATTTCTGCTTTTCGGCGGCGGATATCGCGGCTTCCTTTGAGTTTACCGCGCGGGCGGCGGATGACCTGCGGAGATTTCTCCTGCTTTTTGATGCGCGTTTTTCCGAGGAGAAGCGGCGAAAGAAGCTGATAACTTTTGCCGATATGGAGCGCTATGCGCTCACGCTGCTATGGAACAGGGAAAACGACGGGAAAACCGATATCGCCCGCGCCGTTTCGGAGCAGTTTGACGAGATATATGTAGACGAATATCAGGATATAAACGCGGTTCAGAATAAAATCTTTTCGCTTGTTTCGCGCGGCGACAATTTCTTTGCCGTCGGCGATATCAAGCAGAGCATATACGGCTTCCGCGGCGGCAGACCCGATATTTTCAAGGGGATGACCGACAGCGCACAGAAGTACCGCGCCGATATGGGAGAGGGAGAGGCAAAGGTCTTTCTGTCCGAAAATTTCCGCTCCTGCTCCGAGGTTCTCGGTTATGCAAACAGGGTTTTCTCCAAGCTGATGAATGTCGAGGGCGCAAGCGGCTACGGCGAGGATGAGCGCCTTGTCTGCGGGCGGCGCGAGGGAAGTGCCCCCGTCGAAATATGCGTGGTGGAAAAGGAAACTACAGCCGCCGACGATATTTCGAGCGAAGCCGATTATGTGGCGGCGAAAATCCGCTCGCTCATAGGTCAGCCGAAGCGCGACGGCGAGCTTATAAAGCCCGGTGATATCGCCATTCTCCTGCGCAGTGCCGAGCGGAAAGCACCGCAGTTTGAGCGTGCGCTGAAAAAATACGGCATACCCTGCGAGAGCACGGGAACAGGCGATTTCTTTGAAAATCCGGAGGTTCTGCTCGCTTTCTCGCTTCTGAATACGGTAGACAATCCGTCGAAAGACGCATATCTTGCAGCGACGCTGAAAAGTCCGCTCTACGGCGTCACGCTCGACGAACTGATATATATAAGGAGAAGCCACAGCGGCGGCTCACTCTATGAGGCACTGAAAAGCTTTACCGAGAGCACGGGCTTTGCAAAGGGAGAGCGCTTTCTCGCGGACAATGCAAAATACCGCGCGCTCGCTTCCGCGCTACCTGCGGACAAGCTGATATGGCAGATTTATACAGAAACGGGGCTTCTTTGCCTGCCGCACGGCGCGGATACCGCCGGCAAAGAGGTGGCAAGGGCAAATCTGATGCAGTTTTACCGCTGGTCGATGGACTATGGCGGCGGGAATATATGCGGGCTTCATTCGTTCCTCGGTTTCATAGAGGATGCCATCGAGAGTGGTAAAAAGATAACGCAGGAGGGCGCGGAGGAGCGCTATGACTGCGTGAAGATAACGACTATACATTCGAGCAAGGGTCTGGAATATCCCGTTTGCTTTCTTTGCGACTGCGCCGCCGCCATATCCGATAAGGATGCGGCGAAAAGCGTGCTTTTCAGTCCCGAACTCGGCATCGCGCCGAAAATTCCATCCGAAAACGGCTTCTATCTGCTCGATACGCCGCTCCGACGCTCGCTTATCTGCGCGAGGAGGACGGAAATTTCTCATGAGGAATCGCGCCTGCTCTATGTCGCCCTGACGAGAGCGCGAGAGCGCCTTTTCATCACGGCGCAGGTGCCCGCAAAGGCGGGTGCTACGGCAGATGACATATACGATACGGCGCGCTCACCCGAATTTTCGATAAAGCACGATGCATATTCGCTATATCTGCTTGCCACGGCACCAAATTATCTGAATATGCTGCTCTGCGCCTGCCCCAATGCTCCCGAAATGAAGCTGAATACCGTCCGCGCGGACATATGCGGGGAGACGGCGGAGCAGAGCGCGACCGAGACGCAGGCAGGGGAAGATATCCTGCCGTATCAGGCGGAGGTCGCCGCGCGCAGGCTCGATTTTGAATATGCATACGGGGATATGACAAAAATCCCCTCGAAGCTATCCGTATCAAAACTTTATCCGACGATTTTCGACGAGGACGACGGCAGTGCCGCCTATGAGGAGACGGCGGAAGAGGAAGCGACCGAAGAAGCCGCATCCGAGATAAAAATCCCGAAATTTCTCATGGATGAGCCTGATGAGGACGCCACCGCGGCGCAGCGCGGCACGGCAATGCATACTTTCATGCAGTTTGCCGACTTCGACAATGTCTACCGCAGCGGCATAGAGGCGGAAAGAGACCGCCTCATAGAGCAGGGATATCTTTTTGCTTCCGACAGGGAAAAGCTCGATATCGGGCGGCTTTCGGCATTTTTCTCGGGAGAAACGGCAAGGATGATACGCGAAGCAAAGCGCGTGTACCGCGAGAAGCGTTTTCTACTCAATTATCCCGCATCGCTTTTCACCGAGGATGAAGAAAAGAAAAAGAGGTACGCAGGCGAAGAGGTGCTTGTTCAGGGTGTTATCGACTGTGTGATTTTCGATAAAAACGGCGAGACTGTGCTCATAGATTACAAGACGGACAGCTTTCGCCGCGGCACGGACGCGGAATATATAAAGGAAACGCTTCGCCGCCGCCACCGCCTGCAACTCGGCTACTACAAATACGCCTGCGAGAAAATGTTCGGGAAGCCTGTTTCCCGCGTACTTATCTATTCGTTTGCCCTCGGCGATGCCGTGGAAATTTATGATTTATAAAGCAAAGAAAGGAATTTAGCGAAAAATGAAAAAACTGCTCAGAAACCCTATGGTGATACTCATGGCGCTCTTGCCGATAATAGCTTCGGGAGCCTATATTCTGATACTCGGAACGGCTGTGAAAGATGTATACCTCTGGGGCATACCGATAGTGCGTCCGCTGGAGAAAATATCCGTGCTCGGCATCGCCATGCTTGTCGGTACGCTTGTATGCTGGGGTTTTGTCGGCGCTTTCTTTGCGCGAAAGAGGGCAACTATGCTGCAGGGAATACTCATTGCACATATAGTCCCGCTCATTACTTCGCTGATGTATACGGTGCTTTGCACCATAGGAACGCTTGCAGACAAGGTTTCCGTAAAGAGTGCGGGCGAACTCATCGGCGTGCTCGGCATGGGCTTCTTCAATACCGTTGGCACATATGTATTTCTTATAACGCCCGTGAAATTTATTGAAATATATCTTGATTTGATTGCAATGGTCGGAATTTTCGCCATAGGATATGCAATAAAGACGGCTAAAAAGAAAAAATGAAAATAAACGGCTTTTTTAGCGAAGTCTGTAAAATTAACACAAAATTTCTTCCCTCATAATATATATCAGGTAGGCAAAACTTGCCGCTAATAGCCGCGTGTGCGGCGAAGGGAGGATATATATGAACTGTCTTTGCAATCTTTTCGATAACAACAACTGCATCTGGATTCTCGTTATTGCCTGCATTCTTATTTGCTGCTGCAACGGCTGATGTATCCGAAATTTACGGGATGGTAGCTCCCATGGAAAAGCCTTGATGGCAAAATAAATGTCTGCCGGATGTTTATCCGGAATATCGGAAAAAACAAAAGAAAAGGCGGCGAAAAGCCGCCTTTTCTTTTGCCGTGGCGCGTTTTTCCTCTTTTTGTATACTTGCGTTTGCATATTTTTCATAAATATATATACTTGACAAAAATCGTTTTTTGGTATAAAATATATGTAATAATATCGGATTGCTTCCGATAAATAAACCGAAGGAGAAAAATCATGAAAAGAATTATTGCAATTGCGCTCACACTCGTTATGGCTTTCTCGCTTGTATTTGCTTTCTCATCATGCGGAAAGAAAGAAGAAGAGAAGAAACAGACAGCTTATGAGGTTTACACCGCGGCACTCAATAAAAACAATGAGCTTGACTCATACGAGCTTGCCATCGACATGAAAATGTCCGTTGCGGCAGACGGCGTTTCCACAGATATTCCTATGTCATATGATATCAAGGTCGCCGGCGCGAAATCCGGTTCTCCCGTATACAGCGCGGAGATGAAGATGTCTATGGCAGGCATGACATTCACTGTTCCCATGTATTTTGACGGAAATTATCTTTATACCGAGATGTTCGGCGAAAAGATGAAAGAATCCGCTGAAAACAGCGACCTTGACCTTGAGAGCTTTACGACACTGGCAAGCAAGCTTCAGTCCGAAGAAGCATTTAACGGCGTTACCGTAACGGAAAACGAGGACGGCACAAAGAGCATGGAAATTGCTATGAACAGCGGCGATTTCAATGAAGCTTACGGCGCTTTTATGGATGCACTGCTCGGCAGTCTCGGCGAGGAACTGAACGGCGTCGGCGTTTCCACGACTGTAGATAACGCAAAATCCATCGTAACCGTAAATAAGGACGGATATATCGAGAAAGTTGCTTTCAAGGGCGATATCAAGCTGACAATGACAGTTGAGGGCGAGAACAGCGAAATGACCATTTCTCTCGATGTGAACAGCGAATACAAGAATATCGGAGAGACCGTAACTGTTACGGCACCCGCAGACCTTGATTCCTACAAAGAATCAAGCGGCGGCAGCAAGATTTTCTGATAACACAATTGATTTGATAAAAGG